>PGXB01000042.1 GCA_002838945.1 candidate division Zixibacteria bacterium HGW-Zixibacteria-1 | reverse complement strand
TTCGCACCGTTCTTCAACCGTAAGTTGTTTGTAGATTTGTCCCATAACAACACCTTATACAGGTGTTGCACTTCGTTTGTGAATTTAGGGAATCCATTCTTATAATTTATGCGGCCAGCGAGTCACTGTGATCGGCAAGTCCTCCGACTTGCCGCGGTCGATCTTTTCCCGACCGACTGATCACAAGCATCAGTATGACCAAATCGCTAACAAATTGATGTTCCGTGCCTTGGTTTTCTCATCAATATTTTCCTGTAATAAGAAAGGCTCCATATAATTACACGAAATTGGCTTTGTTTTTGCGTTTTTAAATATTTTCAGAACTTATTCCCCGGCAAAATAATCGTCTGTCCTTAATATGGTGGAATTGTGGGCGCTTGGGTGGCATTCCCAAACTTGTTTGGGGATGTCTTTTTAAAGGTACAGCCCCAAATAAATTTGGCGCGGCCACCGTGGTGACGATTCGTATTTTTGACGCACTCATAGCCATAATAAAAGAACACTCCTCTATAATACCCCCCGGCGACCCATTTACCATCAAAGTGATGGTGATTTTGTAAGGATCATGGTTTAAGAAACCCGGAGCGAAGCTCCGGGCCACGCTGGTCAACAACTTGGATTCTAGCGCTTCGTACCCGTAGAATGTCCAGAAAGAAGCTCATATTTGAATGTCGATTCATCGTCATTTGGATATATATTAAGGTCTTTTCTGACCGCAAGCACCAGACGTCTTATCGACTCTTTGGCCTTTCTATCCGCATTTGACGACTTATCAGTATTCATTGATTTAAGCGCTTCGGTCAATTCGTTCAGAGCACAAATTAATGACTGCGGGGCAACAAGAGATATCGTGTTTGACGCATGTGCATAATCTTTCATGGATTCATCAAAATCCTCCTCCGATCGCCAATTGACCATTTTTGATAATGCTGCCAATATATCCTGATAGTGTTTTAACTTATCAATTCTCCATTCTGCCTCAAGTCTGATTTTTCTAGTAAATCGATATGTCAAATATGATGATATAATGCCAACAAATGCCGCTGCTACTATACCAAGAAAAGCAGCGAATATTGCATGCCCAGTGACTATTGGCTCTATCACTACATTCGTTGAGTCCATTTGCGACCTCCATATATTATATAGTTATTTATGATTCATGGATTTATATTAATATCATTTCAAAGTAGATATTTATTACTGTTTATTGTATTATATAATGGTAAATCTCTTTAACAATTCATCCAGCACTGATCTGCGTGTATATTCAAATCCTTTTTTTCCCTTCAAATACTTATCAAATGAAAGATGTCTACACGCAGCATTTGATTTTTCAGATAATACCTCATATTTACTGGCGAAATTAGAAGCCACTAGAGTCTCAAGCTCTAATATAGACATAATCTGTGTATTAGTCGCCATAATTCTTTGAGCAATACCAGAATCAGGTATAAAATCAATTATATCATTTATATATTCAAAGCTATCTTCAATAACCACATATTTATAAATATATTTTATTTGACTGACCTCCGGGATAATATTTCTGTTAGCATAAATTTGCTTTTCGGTTTCAGTACATTGATCCACCGCGTATGCTATTTTCTCTACTAAAAAAGATTCCAATATTTCAAGCGAACCAGTCCTTTTCAATTCCGCCGGGTATTTCAATGCCTTACACTCAAATATGGTGGCCTTATCACCATTTAGCATCAAGTAATCCGCCTTTTTTCCAGTCATCCAATCGACTGCATCCAAATCAATATGAAGGCAATTAATAAAACAATTATCCAATAAATATCCGACATATTCCTTAAATACATCCCCGTAATGATTTGTGTAATCTGATATCCGTTGATTATCATAGAAATATTGAATGAAATATTCATTGAGCAATTTGGTTACTCTGTCTGGAATTATGAAGACATTTGGCACTATATCGCAATTATTTATTTTCACGATTGGGGTCTTTAGTATTTGAAAATATTCGTACTTTTTATAAATATAAGAATTTTTCGAATTTCCTTGCGAAATATACTCATCTTTATTTATTGTCAACAGGCCTCTAATAATTTTTATAGCGTCGGTTTCCACATATTTTTTAAATCTATCTATTTCAGTAGTTAATCCAGCGCCCAAAAAATCACTCTTCTCTGCAATCGCAGCCAATGTAAAAGAACAATAAAATATATCGTCCAAATCAACACGGAATAGCCTATTCAGCACCAAATCCCTAGCGTTCAAGAAATTCTTATGTTTGCCGGAATTGGCTTCCGGAATTTGTTTAAATATAAGATAACTCCTTGGGATCAATGATGTATTTGTCTCTTGATAAGGAATCTGCTCAAAAGCATATCTTATTAGAGTCTCAGGGACATATTTATTGATATCTTCCCTATTTTTAATAAGATGAACCATTTCAGGATAGTTTAAATGCTTTTCAACAAGCCATTCCAAGACATAAAGATCGAATGTATTTCTCCCAGGCAACAACGTTGAATGCCTTAAAACAAGATCAATTATGAATGGAAATATATGATAGCCTGTGACCTTGCCATTAATATTAATAAAAATGTGATCGATTTTTCTTCGCTGCTGTATGAAATTTTTAATAAATACTAGGGATTGAACAAGATCATAATTGGATATTTCATTTGCAATGCGCAAATATTCTTCCTCGGCAAGTATTTCAAGACGATTATGCACAATGGTAACAAATAAGGTCTTTAAATAATTATTTATCCAATATTTTTGCGACACAAACCTATATAATATAATTCTACTCACTTATTTAACACAAGCATTATATTATCTAGATAATTGATGATAGACTGCTCTCCCGTTGAGCATTCCGATTTCACCATAATAAAAAAAGGCCGGGCGTGATGCCCGGCCTTGCAAACAATAATAAGAATCACTTACTTCATGTTCTTGATGATCTCGGTGCCGTATTCGGAGGTCGATACCTTCTTCGCACCCTTCATCAACCGTTCCAGATCATAAGTGACCGTCTTTTTCTTGATGGTCGTCTCGATCGACTTGGTGATCATATCGGCGGCCTTGTTCCAACCGAGATACTCCAGCATCATCACAGCCGAGAGAATCAGCGAGCCGGGATTGACCATGTCCTTGTCGGCATACTTCGGCGCGGTGCCGTGAGTCGCCTCGAAAAGACCGATATAATCGCCGATATTGGCGCCGGGCGCCATGCCAAGGCCGCCCACCTGGGCCGCCGAAGCATCGGACAGATAATCGCCGTTGAGGTTCGGAGTCGCAACCACGCTGTACTCATCGGTCCGGGTCAGAATCTGCTGGAACATCGAATCGGCAATACGATCCTTGATGACGATCTTGCCCTTCGGCTGTTTGCCGTTGTACTTGCTCCACAGTTCATCTTCGGTAATGGTTACTTTTCCGAATTCCTTTTTGGCCAGCTCATAGCCCCAGTCGCGGAAAGCGCCTTCGGTGTACTTCATGATGTTGCCCTTGTGGACCAGCGTCACCGAAGTAAGCTTGCGGGCGATGGCATGCTGAATGGCCTTGCGGATCAACTGCTTGGAACCGGTCACCGACATCGGCTTGATGCCGATACCCGAATCGGCGCGGATGTTCGTTTTCATCTGCTTGTTGAGGAAGTTGATCACCTTTTTAACATCGGCCGTTCCCTTTTTCCATTCGATACCGGCGTAAACGTCTTCGGTGTTCTCACGGTAAATGATGATATTCATCTTTTCCGGATTTGTCACCGGCGACGGGACACCCTCGAAATAGCGCACCGGGCGGACACAGGCATACAGGTTCAACACCTGGCGCAGGGTCACATTGAGCGAACGGAACCCGCCGCCGATCGGCGTGGTCAGAGGACCCTTGAGCGCCACGTAGTAATACTTGATGGCGTCGAAAGTTTCCTGCGGGAGCCACTCTTTGTATTTCGCAAAGGCGTTTTCACCGGCATAGATATCCATCCAGACGATTTTCTTCTTGCCTTTATAGGCCTTTTCGACAGCGGCATCGACCACCCGGCGGGTGGCCTTCATAATGTCGCGGCCGATACCATCGCCCTCGATAACCGGAATAATCGGCTTGTCGGGAATAACCAGCTTCTTGTTCTTGACTTCAATCCGCTTGCCATCCTTGGGAATCTGGATATGTTTAAATTTTGGTGGCACGTCTTTCCTCCATTAATATCCTATTTCTTTGAGAACACCCTTGTAGGTTCCGGCGGAATTCTGCAATTCGGCCAGTTCCTTCTTAGTGAGTTTCAGTTCGATGATTTTCTCGACACCGTTGCCTCCGAGCACGATCGGAACACCGATATAAATGTCATTGATACCGTATTGCCCGGTGAGATGCGCCGAACACGGGAAGACCCGCTTCTCGTCGCAGAGAATGGCCCTGGCCATATCGACCGAAGCCGCCGCCGGGGCATAATAAGCCGAACCGGTTTTGAGCAATTTGACGATTTCGCCGCCGCCCATGCGGGTTCTTTCGGCGATTTCACCGATCCGCTTGGCTTCGATAAGCTCGCCGATCGGAATGCCGCCGACGGTGGTGTAGCGCGGAAGCGGAACCATCGTGTCGCCGTGGCCGCCGAGCACCATCGCCTGCACTTCCGCCATTGCCACGCCCAGTTCCATCGCTATGAAGGCGCGGAAACGGGTCGAATCCAGAATACCGGCCTGCCCGCAGACACGGTTGGTCGGGAATCCGGTTACCTTCATCATATGATAGGTCATGATATCGAGCGGATTCGAGACCACGATAACGAAGGCTTTGGAGGCATACTTCTTGATATTCTTGGCCGCCGTTCCGACAATATTGGCGTTCATGTTCAGAAGGTCCTCGCGCGACATACCCGGCTTACGGGCCAGACCGGCGGTCATGATGACCAGGTCGGCGCCCTTGATATCCTTGTAGTCGTTGCTGCCGGTGACCATACAGTTGTAACCCCTGACCGGTCCGGCCTGGGTCAGATCGAGCGCTTTAC
Source organism: candidate division Zixibacteria bacterium HGW-Zixibacteria-1 (assembly GCA_002838945.1). Taxonomy (NCBI): domain Bacteria; kingdom Pseudomonadati; phylum Candidatus Zixiibacteriota; species candidate division Zixibacteria bacterium HGW-Zixibacteria-1. The sequence continues at coordinate 27,063 of PGXB01000042.1, read as the reverse complement.
CCTGCGGCAAACCCTCGATAATGTCGATCATGACGACGTCGCCAAGATTGGCCTCGGCCAGATACTGCGCACAACTGGCGCCGACGTTTCCGGCTCCGATGACTGCTATTTTCTTGTTCATTACTCCTCCTCGAGTTTATAATTACACAACAGTCCGTTAATTTGCCAATACTGTCTGCCCGGAATCACGCACCAGGGCAGCTCTTAATATTTTATTTTTTTCAACCAGTTTATCTATCAGACCCTGCGGGTCGGATATCGATTTGAAATAGACCTTATCCGCCACACCACCGGGAAGATCCGAATACAAATAGACGTTTATCCTCCGGCCGATCCTGAATACCCGAGACAACTTGTGTACCCCGAACGAAGCTCTTCCTTCCGGCATGGCGTCTTCCGATGGAACCCAGTTGTCCGCCAGGCGATAGAAATCTTTCGAACCGATACCTTCATGACACGGAGAAAACAGGACAACCGCACCATCATCCACAACCGCAGACTGACTATTTTCCAGAGATTTCTGAAGCTGATACAGGTTGGCATCCAACGGCGGCAGCGCTTCAGCCAGCAGCAGGTCATACTTTCCTGATACGTTCTTGCCGTATAATTGCCGCGCCGCAATGCAGGCACGCTCGAAAGTATCCTGCAAACCGCCGACAAAGACCGCCTGTATTTCCGTTTCCGATGCCAGAACCATCTGTATCGAAAGGATCTTCTCGCAGGAAAACAGCTTCATCAATTTCCGAAGATCTTCCTCGATCGGATTGCCGTTCAGCTTCATGGGCATGGCCTCGAAACTGACCGCCCGATTATGGTTACGTACGATCGTCTCCAGATCGCACAGGCCGGGGAAAATCGATTTTCTTCCGCCGGTGAATCCGGCGAAATAATGCGGCTCCACCGACCCGATCACCACCACCCTCTCCGCTTCGAGCAGAACTCGATTCAGATAGACCGGATGACCGTCGCTATCCCGGCCGGCTTCGACCATCGAATCATAATCTTCGGCGTCATGCACGATGATATTATTCTCGATTTCAGCCATTATCGATCCGAAAATCTTCTCGAGCTGCGCCGGACTCGGCGCCTGATGAGAACCGGTGGCGATCAGGAAACGCGCCTTCCTGTTCAACCGGCCGGCTCTGTCGAGCCAGGTCAGTACTTTTGCCGAAGGTGTCTGTCGATAGGCGTCATTAACGACATAAAGATCAGCCTCTTTAATATCGAACGGCACGGGCCTGACGGATGACAGAGCCTGCATAAAGGCATCAATATCCACAGTATCCCCGGCCGGATCATGCCGGAATTCGTCAAGATGTACATGATCCGGCAGATTCAGGTTCAGTTTTTTATCGCCGTAATTAATCGTAATTACCATCCGTCTATCCAAAGAAAAACGCCGTCTCCACCGCCGCCGTTTCGGGCGCATCGGAGGCATGAACCGAATTGCACTGGACATCGATGGCAATTTCCTGCCGCAGCGTCCCGCAGGCGGCCTTGGCCGGATCGGTGGCGCCTATCATAGTCCGCAGATCGGCAATGGCATTTCCCTTCTCGAGAAGCATCGGGACCACCGGCCCCGAAGTCATATATTTGACCAGATCATTATAAAAGGGGCGTTCTTTGTGCACGGCGTAAAATTCGCGCGCTTTGTCGACGGAGAGATGCTCCATCCGCATGGCGAGAATCTTAAATCCGGCCTTTTCCAGACGCCCGATTATATGACCAACCAGGTTTCTCTCAACGGCATCAGGCTTGATAATCAATAATGTCCGTTCCAATAAACCACTCCTGTTACAACGTGGAGTCCTTGACCTTTTTGGCGATGCTGAAACCGAGTTCCAGAGCTTTCTTGTTCTTTTCCTCGGTTCCCCGCGGGGCGCGGGCCAGAACCGCTTCCTTGATCGCCGTCTTCGACACGATCCCGGTCAGTTCGGCAATGGCGCCCAGCGCGATAACATTGGCCACCATAACCTGCCCGATCTCTTCCTTCGCCAGCCGGACAAAAGGAAAACCGAAATAACGCTTGGTCGGAGCCTGCGTTACCAGGTTCGAATCGACGATAAGCATGCCGCCTTCCTTCATATCGGGATAGTACTTGTCGCAGGCTTCCTGCGTCAGCGCCAGGAGCAGATCAAGCTTCATCGTCTTGGGGTAGTATATTTCACCTTCGGAGATAACGACATCGGCGCGGCTGGCGCCCCCGCGGGCCTCCGGCCCGTATGATTGCGTCTGCACCGCGTTTTTGCCGTCACCCACCCCGATGGCGGTCGCCAGAATAACGCCGGCCAGAATCAGACCCTGACCGCCGGACCCGGACAACCGGATTTCATAGCGATCCTCCGGGTTCTTCTTGTCGTTTTTCTTGATATGCGGCGTACTCATTCTTCAACCTCCTTCGTGCTGCCGAGGCGTTTGAGCAACATATCGTATTCCTCACAGAATTCGGTGGTATCGGTTTCATGTATCAGGCCGGTCACGAATTTATCCTGCATTTTCTCCGGCGGGAGTTTCCTGGCCGCTTCGATCGGCATGGCATGCTTCTTGAACCAATCCAGCATTCTGACGGCATCGCCTTCCTTGTTGAAACGACCGTAATACGTATGGCAATTCGAGTAAACATCGACCAGCGCAAACCCTTTTTTCCTGAGGCCGCCCTCGATCAGTTTTTCGAGCTGCTGAACATGATAAACCGTTCCGCGCGAAACATAGGAGGCACCCGAGCCGACCGCCAGCTTCACCGCATCGAACTGCTTTTCGTAGTTGCCGTACGGCGCCGTGGTGGCAAAGGAACCGCCGGGCGTGGTCGGGGCGAACTGCCCGCCGGTCATGCCGTATATTTTATTATTAATCAGAATCGTCGTGATGTCGATATTCCTGCGGCAGGCATGTATGAAATGATTGCCTCCGATAGCCAGCGCATCGCCATCGCCGGTGATGACAATCACCTTGAGATGCGGCTTGGCCACCTTGACGCCGGTGGCGAAAGCCAGGGCGCGACCATGCGTGGTATGAAGCGTGTTGAAATCGAGGTAAACCGGCATACGGCTGGAACAGCCGATCCCGGAAACGACCACGACATTGTCCTTGTCGAGCTTCATCCGGTCGATGGCGCGAATTAATGCACCCATGACGATGCCGTTGCCGCATCCGGCGCACCAGACATTCGGGAATTTCTTTTTCGGTCTCAAATAATGATGAGTAATATCGGATTCATGGGATATTTTTTCCATCACTTCACCTCTCTAATCTTGTCGAGTATCTGCTGCGGGGCCATTACTTCACCATCATAACGCTGCAATCCGAAAACTTCCGCATGCCGCGGCGCGATTCTTTCGATTTCGTGGACAAGTTGTCCCATATTAAGTTCGGCAACAATGATCTTGCGGACACCGCTGAGCATCTGGTTCAGCTTGGCATCCGGAAAAGGCCATATCGTCAGCAGTTGTATGGCGCCGATCTTGATTCTCCGTTCGCGGGCCATTTTGATCGCCTGGCGCGCGGAGCGCGAGACCGTACCATAAGAGATAATCGCGATATGCGCATCTTCCATCATGTCGGCGCGCATCTTGTAGATCTCATCCGTGTAGCGGTCGATCTTGAGATGCAGCTTGTCGAGTTTCGCCTTGATCTCGACCGGATTGGCCGTGGGAAAGCCTTCCTGATCATGAGTCAGCCCGGTTACGTTATAGCGGTATCCCTCACCGAAGGATGCCATGTGACTGGTGAAACTGGGAGTCATTTCGAAATGCTTGTACCAGTCCGACGGCACGTCCGGTTTCTGGCGCTTGTTCACATGCAGTTCGCCTTTGTCTGGTACAATCATCATTTCCCGCATGTGCCCCAGAACCTCATCCGTCAGAACAACAACGGGGGTTCGAAACCGTTCCGAAAGATTGACCGCCCGAACGGTCTCCTCGAAACATTCCTTTACGGTCGAGGGTGCCAGGACAATGGCGGTATAGTCGCCGTGCGTTCCCCATTTGGCCTGCATGGTATCGGCCTGGCCGATCTTGGTCGGAAGACCGGTCGAAGGCCCGCCGCGCTGAACGTTGACAATTACGCAGGGCGTTTCGGTGATATAGGCATAACCGATATTTTCCTGCATCAGAGAGAATCCCGGACCGGATGTCGCCGTCATCGATTTGCATCCGGCATTGGAGGCGCCGACAACCGCCGCGATGGAAGCAATCTCGTCTTCCATCTGAATGAATTTGCCGCCGATTTTGGGCAGCTCGCGGGCCATACCCTCAGCCAATTCGGTCGAGGGCGTTATCGGATACCCGGCGAAAAAATCGACTCCTGCGTACAAGGCACCCTGGACGCAGGCTTCATTTCCCTGCAAAAGTCGGGCTTTCGTATTTTTATTGGTCATCATCTGCTCCATCATTTATAATTGGAAGTTATCGCAAAATCAGGACAGTGGAGCCAGCACATAGCGCACTGGGTGCACTTCTCGGGATGAACCAAAATTGGTTTGCCGTCCCGATCCGGTTCCAGCACTTTATGCGGACAAAACGCTATACAGATGTTGCACGCCTTGCACCAGTGAAGAAAAATATTCAGGGGAGGTGTTTTCCCGTCATATTGATACTTCGCCTTGGGTTCGTTTTTCACCTCAGCCTTTTCAGGCTTTTCTTCCGAAACATCAGGTTTCGGATTCTGGTCAGTCATCTCATTTCTCCTTCGGAGGCAATCAATTTGAACCTATTAATAGTTTATTTTTTTCGCTTCGATCCGCCCTTTTTAGCCGGTGCTTTTTTCGCGGCGGGTTTGGAAGTGGTTTTTTTCGTCTTTTTTGCCATGGCCTTGTCTTTGGACGGGGCTTTGGGCTTCGCCTTCGTTTTGGCTTTGCCCGCGGCCATTTTCTCTTTTATCAGCGTCGGCAGTTCGGTCGGGGAAGCCGCCACCGGGATATCCGCGGCATTAAGCGCTTCCACCTTCTCCTTGGCCGTTCCCGATCCGCCCGATATAATGGCGCCGGCGTGCCCCATCCGTTTTCCCGGAGGAGCCGTCCGCCCCGCGATAAAGCCGACCACCGGCTTGGTCATGTGCTTCTTGATGAATTTGGCCGCTTCTTCCTCATCCGAGCCGCCGATTTCACCGATCATTACCACCGCTTTGGTCGCCTTATCTTCCTCAAACATACGCAGGACATCGATAAAATTAGTCCCGATAATCTGATCGCCCCCGATGCCGATACAGGTCGACTGCCCCAGATCGGCGCAGGTCAGCGCCCAGATCGCTTCATAGGTCAGGGTGCCCGAGCGGGAAACAACGCCGACCGGGCCCTTCTTGCAGATATTTCCCGGCATGATCCCGACCTTCGACTGACCCGGAGAAATCAGTCCGGGGCAGTTGGGACCGACCAGGCGAATCCCTTTATTCTTGATGTATTCATATGCCTTGAGCATATCATTGGCCGGAACACCTTCGGTAATACAAACAATCAGCGAAATACCGGCATCGGCCGCTTCATAGATGGCATCGACGGCGAAGACCGGCGGCACATAAATGACCGAAGTGTTGGCTTTGGTGGCCGCAACCGCGTCGGCCATCGTGTCGAAAACCGGAATGCCGTTAACCTTGGTGCCGCCCTTGCCGGGAGTCACACCGCCGACAACATTGGTCCCGTAATTTTTCATCTGCTCGGCATGGAATGAACCGTCACGGCCGGTTATACCCTGAACGATGACTTTCGTCTTATTATTTATTAAAATACTCATCATGGCCTCCCTTATACCGTAATCTCGGCTTCCGCCAGCTCGATGGCTTTCTTGACAACTTCATCCAGGGTGCTGCCCGACTCCAGATTAATGGTCTTCAGTATCTTCCTGGCTTTGTCTTCGTTGGTTCCTGTCAGCCTGACAACAATCGGCACTTCCGGTTTCAGTTCCTCGTAAGCCATAACGATGCCATTGGCGACATCGTCGCAGCGCGTAATGCCGCCGAAAATATTAATCAGTATGGACCGCACATGCTGATCCCTGAGAATAATACGCATCGCGGTCAGTACTTTTTGTGGATTGGATGAGCCCCCGATATCGAGGAAGTTGGCCGGATCACCGCCGTAGTGATGAACCAGGTCCATGGTGGCCATGGCCAGACCGGCGCCGTTGACAATACATCCGATATTACCGCTCAGCTTGACAAATGAAAGATCACTTTCGCGCGCCTCGATTTCCGACTGATCCTCGGCGTCGAGATCGCGCATCGCGGCCACCGCCGGTTGACGGAAAAGGCCGTTGTCATCGATATTAATCTTGGCATCGAGTGCCACGACTTTGCCGTCGGGAGTCGTAATCAGCGGATTGATTTCGACCAGCGAGGCATCGATCTTCCAGTAAACATCATACAGCTTCATGAGAATATCAGCCGCCTGGCGGACATACTTGATGTCCTTGTACAGCTTAAAGGCCAGGTCTCGCGCCTGGTAAGCCTTCAAACCGACCGCCGGATCGACCGCCAGCTTGAAAATCTTCTCCGGGGTCTTGGCCGCCACTTCTTCGATATCGACCCCGCCGGCCGGCGATACCATGATAACCGGCGCCTTCGAGGCCCGGTCGATGATTATGCCGACATAGCATTCGGTCAAAATATCCGCCGCCTCGGTGATAAGAACCTTGTTTACCGGCAGCCCCTTAAGATCCATTCCGAGAATTTTCTGGGCCCACACATGGGTCGCCTCGAGATTTTCAGCGTACTGAATGCCGCCCGCCTTGCCGCGTCCGCCGACATGAACCTGCGCCTTAACCATTACCGGGCGCCCGATTTCCTCGGCGATTTCGACCGCCTCCGCCGGCGTCGTCGCTATCCGACCCTGCGGAACCGGAATACCGGCCGCGGCAAAAATCTCTTTGGCCTGATACTCGTGTATCTTCATAAAGCCGTCTCCACGTAAGTTTGTTTATTATACATTTCTATTTCTTTCTATCTTCAAGGTAAGTCCGCGCGTACTCAATCAACTTATCTCGTACATTTTCCGTCGGATCATCAAGGACTATCTCCAGCAGGTGATTCAGCACCGCCCCGATCAGCGGCGACGGCGGGATTTCGAATATTGCCATGATATCCCGGCCGTCCAATTCCAGATCGGCCACACTGAACGGCGGCTTCCGATCCAACTCGTCCCGGATATCCGACTCGAATTTATCGACATCGTCGGTTATTCCGCCCATCCCCTGAGCTTCCACATCGGCCCGCCTTAAATCCAGAAGATCGAAAATCAATTCTTTGCCGACCTTTCGAACCAATCGCCGGAGCCCTTTGTCGGTCACTTCGGTGGTGAACATATGCCTCTCCACCAGCATCCTGACATTATCGATCACCTCGGTCGAATAGCGCAGCCGCTTCAACACCCTGACCACCACCTTGGCGCCGTATGACTCATGGCCGTAAAAGGTCGCCTTATCCTCCGTCAGCTGCCGCGTCTGCGGTTTACAGATATCATGAAACAGCGCCGCCAGACGGACATGCAGGACTTTCGGCGAGGCATCGATCGCATACAAAGTATGCTCATAGACATCATACTTATGATACCCGCCCGGCTGATCGACCCCGATCATTTCCATCATTTCAGGAATCACATGTTCCAGCAATCCGGTCTGCTCCATCAGCCGGAACCCGATCGACGGCCGCTCGGCCCGAACCAGCATTTTGTTCAGCTCCTCGGAAATCCGCTCCGGCGAAACGCTCGTTATCAGCGCCGCATGTTCTTTCATCGAAGCCAGCGTAGCCGGATCGATGTCGAACTCGAACCTGGCGGCGAACTGCACCGCGCGGAGCATCCGCAGGGGATCCTCGGGAAACGAGACGGGCGAGACAATTCGGATACACCTGTTTTTTAAATCCTCCATCCCGCCATAAGGATCGATGAGATCATTGTTTTCCAGCGATACGGCCATGGCGTTGATGGTAAAATCGCGTCGAAACAAATCATCCTCGACCCTGAGCCCCGGATCGAACGTAACGGAAAAATCCCGGTGCCCGGGACCGGTCGAAAATTCTTTTCTGGGCAGAGCGATATCGAACGTGCAGGGGGATTCGTGATGATATTCGGTGTACTTGATAACGCCGAATGAGCGTCCGACCAGGTCAACCTGACCGAATTTATTCAGAATATTGGACAAATCCCGATAGGGAATTCCGCAGACAAGATAATCCCTGTCTTTGATCTCGACACTACGATTCATCATCCTGTCTCGAATCGCACCCCCGACTTCGTAAATGCTGCCCACGCTTAAAATGGCTTCAACAACCTTGTCGGAAATTCCGCACATTTTTAGTCCGGCAGTATCCTCGTCCCGACGGCGCCGTCAAGCGCCCGTCCGGCATTTTCGATTGAGGTTATGATAACCTGTTTGCCCCCGCCACGTATAAACTGAACCGCCGCGCGCAACTTCGGCCCCATCGACCCGGATGGAAAATGACCTTGTTTCATGTATTCCTCCACCTCGGAAACCGTCAACGAATCCAGCCACTTCTGGTTCTTCTCGCCGAAATTAAGCGCCACCTTGTTGATCGAGGTCAGTATTATCAGGATTTCCGATGAGATATCCTTGCCCAGAACAGCCGAAGCCAGGTCCTTGTCGATAACGGCATCGAACCCTTCCAGGTTGCCCTTCTCATCGATGTAGACCGGAATGCCCCCGCCACCGACGGCGATAACTATTGTTCCGTTCTCCACCAGCATCTTGATAGTATCCGATTCGACCACGGACAGGGGCTGCGGCGAAGGAACCACGCGGCGCCAGCCGCGGTTGGCATCCTTCTTAACCACCCAGTCCCGCTCCACCGCAAACCTTTTGGCCTCCTCCTCGGTATAAAACTGCCCGATGAACTTGGTCGGATTATGAGTTTGCGGATCATTGAAATCCACCAGCACCTGCGAAATAATCGTGACAACCTTGCGATTGACACCCTCGGCCTTGAGCCGGTTCTGAAGCGACTGCTCGATCATATAACCCATCCCGCCTTCAGTATCGGCGACACAGATTCCGAGCGGCAGAATCGGCGCTTTGCCGCGGGCGATTTCCACCCGCAGGATGGCGTTGCCGACCTGAGGGCCGTTGCCATGACTGATTACCAGCTTGTACCCCGCCTTGATCAGTTCCACCACACCATCGAGAGATTTTCGCGTATTGGCAAACTGATTGGCGATCGTATCTTCGCGGCCCGGCTCGGTGATAGCATTACCACCGAGCGCGATGACCGCAGTCTTTCCGTTTAACACCGTCATAATCTATAAATTACTTCTTGCCTTTTCCTTTGGTGATCTTGTGCCGTTTGACAAACTCTTCCAGCACGTCCTGAAGATCCGGCTTGCCGATTTCCTGCAGATCATAGTAAACCCTGGTCGAGGGCTTCTTGATGTCGATCACCCGTCTGAGATCGATCGGTGTCGCAATGATGACCGAGTCACACTTGGTCTTCTCGATCGTCTTCTGCAGGTCCGCAATCTGCTTTCCGGAGTAACCCATGGCCGGAAGAAGCGATCCGATTTCAGGATATTTATTGAATGTCTCGGTAATCGTTCCGACCGTGTACGGCCGCGGATCGACCGTTTCGGCTGCGCCGAACTTGGCCGCCGCCATCATCCCGGCGCCGTAAGCCATCTCGCCATGTGTCGTGGTCGGGCCGTCCTCGACGACCAGGACCTTCTTGCCCCGGATGACATCGGGATTTTCGACGCCGAGCGGCGAGGCCCCATCGATAACCACCGCTTCGGGGTTATAATAGCCGATATTCTGCCGGACCTCGGTGATGCCCTCGATCGATGCTGTATCGATCTTGTTGATGACGATGACATCGGCCATCAGGAAATTGTTCTGTCCGGGATAATAATTGATCTCGTGCCCGGGGCGGTGCGGGTCGACCACCGTGATATACAGATCCGATTTATAGAACGACATATCATTGTTGCCGCCGTCCCAGAGAATCACGTCCGCTTCCTTCTCGGCTTCACGAATAATCATCTCATAATCGACACCGGCATAAACGACGATACCACGGTTGATATGCGGTTCGTATTCTTCCATCTCTTCGATGGTGCATTTGTGTTTTTTCAAATCGGCCAGGGTGGCAAACCTCTGGCAGGCCTGCTTGGCCAGGTCACCGTACGGCATGGGATGCCTGATAGCAACCACCTTCAAACCCATCTTCAGAAGGATTTCAGCCACGCGGCGCGTCGTCTGCGACTTGCCGCAGCCGGTCCGGATGGCGCACACCGAAACCACCGGCTTGGATGATTTTATCATGGTCGGAGCGCCGCCCTCGAGAGCGAATCTTGCCCCGCAGGACATGACATAAGAAGCCTTGTCCATGACATATTCATAGGGAACGTCGGAATAGGAAAAAACGACTTCATCGATATTATGTTTGGCGATCAGATTGAGCAAATCTTCTTCCGGAAAAATAGGAATACCCTTGGGATAATTCGCTCCGGCCAGAGCCTTCGGATAAACGCGCCCTTCTATATCGGGAATCTGCGTCGCGGTGAAAGCAACCACCTCGACATCCTTATTGTCGCGATAAAGAACGTTAAAGTTATGAAAATCCCTGCCCGCGGCACCCATGATGATGATTTTCTTCTTCATAGACTGGACTCCTTCTTCAGCCCCGAGACAATGTCAGATCGGGATTCGTTCATGTTATATCTATCATCAGTTATTATCTATTTGCGCTCTCTGTATCGTTCCCGAAAAGTCGATATAGATCGACTTCCATTCCGAGAAAACATCCAGACCGGCGACGCCGGCTTCACGATGTCCGTTGCCGGTTTCCTTGACACCGCCGAACGGCAGATGCACCTCGGCGCCGATGGTCGGAGCGTTGACATAAAATATGCCGGTATAGATATCACGCATCGCCACGAAGGCCTTGTTCACGTCCTGCGTGTAAATCGAACCGGACAATCCATAGGCGGTATTGTTGCACAGGGCAATGCCCTCTTCGAGCGAGCCGAACTCGGTGATGGATGTCACCGATCCGAAAATTTCCTCCTGGAATATTCTCATGTCGGAAGTGACATCGCCGAAAACCGTCGGCATCGTAAACCACCCCTTGTCATAAGCGCCGCCCGTTAAACGACCGCCGCCGCACAAAAGTTTGGCGCCTTCCTTCTTGCCGATTTCCATGTATTCCAAAACCGATTTCATCTGGCTCTCGTTGACCGCCGGCCCCATTTCGACCGACTCATCAAGGCCGTTGCCAACCTTCAGCGCCTTGACCCGCGCCACCAGTTTCTGCGTAAATTCCTTTATGACTTTCTTATGGACAATCAACCGTGAAGAGGCCGTGCAGCGCTGACCGGTGGTCCCGAAAGCGCCCCAGACCGCACCGTCAACCGCCAGATCGACATTGGCATCATCCATCACCATGATGCAATTCTTGCCGCCCATTTCCAGATGGCAGCCGCGGAAATCCTTGGCGCAGGCTTCGGATACCTTGCGGCCGACTTCGGTCGAACCGGTGAAACTTATCACCGCGACATCCTTGTGATTCATCAGCGGCGAACCGACCGAACCGCCCGAACCGGTCACCATGTTGACCACCCCGGCGGGAAGGCCTTCCTCTTCGAGAATCTTCACATAGTTATATACCGATAGCGGCGTATCCGTCGCCGGTTTGATAACGACCGTGTTGCCCAGGACCAGCGCCGGCATCATTTTCCACGAGGGAATCGCCATCGGGAAATTCCATGGCGTGATAAGACCGACAACACCTTTCGGCTGACGAACACACATCTGAAATTTATTGGGCATTTCGGACGGAGTCGTCACGCCCCACTGCCGCCGCCCTTCACCCGCCATGTAGAAACCGAGGTCGATCGCTTCCTGAACATCGCCGCGCGTTTCCTTGAGCACCTTGCCCATCTCGCGGGTCATTTCCTGCGACAATCTTTCTTTTTCCTTCGTCACACGTGACGCAACACGATATAAGATCTCGGCCCGCTTGGGAGCCGGCACCAGGCGCCATTTTTTGAAGGCTTCTTTTGCGGCCGCTACCGCATTGTTAACATCCTCGGGAGTGGACTTCTGGAAAATGCCGACAACTTCGTCCTTATTGACGGGGTTGAAATTCTCAAAAGTCTTTCCCGACTTTGATTTTACCCATTCTCCGCCAATATAATTTTTATATTCCTTGACATCCGCCATGACTCGCTCCTAAGTTTTTATGATTCAAGACATTTTCATACCTCTTATAAGTGCCCTTTTGTGAAATTATTCACACCTAATGCACAGACAAGATTCCTAATATATCAATTATTTCAGCAATGTCAATTCTTTTGGGGTGGAAAGAGCCCGCTAAAACAACTCTTTTGGCCTTTTTTGACGGCCCATTATCACGCTTTTTTTGACCCGAAATCAGCCTGTGTCAGGTTTCGGATAAAGCACAAAAAAAGGCCGGCGATCATCACAACCACCGGCTCTAATCTGACTGACTCCGAAAACTAAACTTCCATGATTTCCTTTTCCTTGGCCGCCATCAAATCATCGATTTTTTCATTGTATTTGCCGGTCAGTTCCTGGACCTTATCCAGACCCTTCTTTTGCTGATCTTCGGAGATTTCCTTGCTTTTTTCGGCCTTCTTGACATTGTCGTTGGCCTCACGACGGACATTGCGAAGGGCTATCTTCCCCTCCTCGGCCAGCTTACGGCAATGTTTGACCAGTTCCTTGCGGCGCTCTTCGTTCAGCGTCGGTACCGGCAGACGGATTATGTTTCCTTCCACCATCGGATTCAGCCCCAGGTCGGCCTTCTGGATCGCCTTTGAAATTTCCCCGACAATACTCTTATCCCAGGCCTGAACCACGATCAGCCGCGGCTCGGGAGCGGATACCGAGGCCAGTTGGTTGAGGGGCATGATGGTGCCGTGATAATCGACCCGGATTCCGTCAAGCAATGAAGCATTAGCCTTTCCGGTCCGCACCGAGGCGAAATCCTTTTTCACCGCATGGAAACTCTTGGCCATTTTTTCTTCGGATTCGGCAATGATTTTCTCGATCATGGGATCTCTCCTTTGATCTATATTTTTTTATACGAGACTTTATTCAGGATATGATTGTCCCGACCGGTTCACCGAGAACCGCCTTTTTCAAATTATCGGGTCGGTTCATATCAAATACAATTATCGGGATTTTATTCTCCCGACACAATGTTACCGCCGTCAGATCCATCACTTTGAGATCGTCCTTTACCAGATCAAGATATTCCAGCGCGGGATAATGGACCGCTTTGGGATTCTTGAGCGGGTCGTCCGAAAAAACGCCGTCAACCTTGGTCGCTTTCAGAATAACGTCGGCCTTAAGTTCTCCGGCGCGCAGAGCCGCCGCCGTATCGGTGCTGAAAAAAGGATTCCCGGTCCCAGCCGCCAATATGACCAGCCTGCCCTCACCGAGATATCTTTCCGCCGCCTGTCGGCTGTAAGTCTCAAGAAATTTCCCGATTGGAATCGCCGACAGAGCCCGGGCCGGAACGCCCAGTTTCTCGAATTTCTCCTGGAGCGCCAGCGAGTTGATAACGGTCGCCAGCATGCCTATCTGGTCGGCGCTGACCCGGTCCATGCCGTTTTGCGAGGCATTCAGCCCCCTAAAAATATTGCCCCCGCCAATTACGAGGGCAATTTCGACTTTCAACTCTTTGATTGTCTTGATCCGCCGGCACAGTGATTCCAGGGCTTCGGAATCAATACCAAACGGTTTGGACCCGGCAAGAACTTCCCCGGAAAGTTTCAGAAGTATCCGGCGATATTTTAGTTGCGGGTCGGAATCCATATTTACTCACCCAGCTGGAATCGGATAAAGCGCTTGACGCCTATATTCTCACCCAGCTTGGCAATAGCTTCATTAATCAAATCCTGAATCGTTTTATCACTATCTTTTACAAACGGCTGTTCCAAAAGACATACTTCGGAATAATATTTTTCAAGCTTGCCGTCAACAATTTTATCAACAATTTTTTCCGGCTTGCCTTCATTGAGCGCCTGCTGCTGATATATCACCCGTTCTTCCGCTATCTTATCCTGGGGCAGTTCCTCGCGGGATACTGCCAGCGGATTCGAGGCCGCCACCTGCATGGCAACATCTTTGGCAAAGGTCTGAAAATCGGCCGTCCGGGCCACAAAATCGGTTTCGCAGTTTATCTCGACCAGAACGCCCAGTTTGCTGCCGGCATGAATATAGGAGGCAATGATGCCTTCACTGGTGCTCCGGCCCGCCTTACTGGCCGCTTTGGCAATCCCTTTTTCTCTCAGGTAATGTATTGCTTTCTCCATGTCGCCGCCGGTCTCGGAAAGAGCCTTTTTGCAGTCCATCATCCCGGCCCCGGTTTTATCACGAAGATCCTTGACTAATTGTGCTGTTATTTCCATTTATCCAAATCCTTCTTATGCCTTGTCAGCTTCACTATCATCGGCTGAAATATACGCTCTCAGATTGTCGCCCGTTTCCGCTTCGACCTTCTGCATTATTTCCTGCTCCGATATCGAATTCTTCGCATCGATAGCCTCATCCACCAGCGTCCGGGTGATCAGTCGGATCGACTTGATAGCATCATCGTTGGCCGCAATCGGAAAATCGATCGGATCCGGATCCGCGTTGGTGTCGATTATCGCAACAATCGGAATACCCAGCTTGGCCGCTTCGGCTATGGCGATCTTTTCCTTCTTGGCATCGACCACAAAAACCAGGCCCGGGATATAATTCATATCCTTGATGCCGCCGAGAACCTTGTCAAGCTTCTCTCTCTGGCGATCGAGCTTAATACGCTCTTTCTTGGTGAATTTGCCGTACTCGTCCTCTTCGAACATCCGCTCCAGATCCTTGAGCTTCTTGATCGACGATTTAATCGTGGAAAAATTGGTCAGCATGCCGCCCAGCCATCTCTCGGTCACAAAAAACTGCTTGCAGCGTTCCGCTTCGGTCTTGATAACATCCTTGGCCTGCTTCTTGGTGCCGACAAAAAGAATCGACTGGCCGCGCGAAATAACCTCTCTCACCTTGAGACAGGCTCTCTCTATGGCTTCGAGCGTCTTGTTCAAATCAATGATATAAATGCCGTTCCGTTCGGTAAAAATGAACGGCTTCATCTTGGGGTTCCACCTTCTGGTCTGATGACCAAAATGCGCCCCCGCTTCCAAAAGCTCCTTTACTTTGGGCTTTACCATCTGAAGACCTTTCGAATTTGGTTTAACTGCCACCCCGAACAATTAACCCGGACCTGATCAGGACCACCGGATTCAAATCGAAGTGTGATTATTTTCGGCCAAGGCCGAATAATGTCTATCGTTTCGAGTACTGGAAGCGCTTACGGGCTTTGGGCTGACCGTACTTCTTCCTCTCGACAATCCTGGCATCACGGGTCAGGTAACCCTTGCGACGCAGAGCCGGACGAAGATCGGGATCAAGCTTGGACAGGGCGCGCGCGATAGCCAGACGAAGGGCGCCGGCCTGACCGGTCAAGCCGCCGCCGAGGACACGACAACTGATGTCGAGCTTGCCGCTGGTTCCGGTCTCGTTGATCGGCTGGTTGATAATGTCAACCAGAACGCCGCGCTTCAGGTATTCCCTGGGTGCCTTATTGTTGATCGTCAGTACGCCGCCGCCGACCCTCATGGTCACTCTGGCGGTAGCCTCTTTCCGTCTTCCCGTAGCAGAAAAAATAATTTCGCTCATTTACAATCTCTATCAAGATTAAGATAATTTCAAAACTTCTGGTTTCTGAGCCTGGTGCGGGTGATTCTCGTCGGCATAGACATGCAGCTTCTTGATGACCTTGCGGCCCAGTTTGTTCTTCGGAATCATCCCTTTCACCGCATGAATCACAATCTGCGATGGGTCTTTGACCTTCATCTTCTTGTAAGATGTCTCTCTCAAACCGCCCGGATAACCGGTATACCGGAAATAGGACATCTTCTCATCCTTGCCCCCGGTAACCACCACCTTTGAAGCATTGACAGCAATAACAAAATCGCCCGTATCCAAATGAGGTGTAAAAATCGGTTTGTTTTTTCCACGCAGAATATTCGCGATTTCAATCGCGGCCCGGCCCAGTGTGAGACCATCAAGGTCGATCAGGTGCCACTTTTTCTGCTTTTCTAATTCTTCAACCTTCGGTATATATGTCTTCATCTTTCCCCCGGACAAAACCGGTTAATCCAAATTCCAAATACTAACAGAGCCATAGAATATAGCAAATATCATTCTACTGTCAAGTCTTTTTAAGGCTCTTTTGTTGCCTTGAACCACAAAATCGGAAAATTTTCCCGACTATTTATGTTTTACGGCAAAATATTGCCGTTCTTTCGGTTATTAATGCTTTATACGGCCCGTTGTTCCCGTCGATTAAACTTTTTTTGATTTAGCCAGCCGAAGTTTGAAATTTTCGTCATAACGCCGGCCTTTGGTGCAGATTCCGCATGAAGCCATCCGCAGCCGTTTACGCCGCGGATACTCCCGCCCGCATTCCGGGCAAATGTACATATATTTGCAATTACCTCGTAATGCCGGGTGGGCCTTTGCCTTGACCGAGGCCCCGATTTTGTCCGCCATCGCCTTGAACCGCCGGTCATGGCTCTGATTTATGACATGGATCATCTCATGTTTGAGCGTGTCGGCAATCTCCTCCGGAAATATCTCATGATATTTCCGGCCGATTTTGATTTCATTCCGGCCCGGCGTGTATGATCCGGCCGTCAGCATCCGCCCTGAATATGAAATCGTCGCCTTGGGCAGCTTCCCCCCGAAATATTCCCGGTTGAAATCGTCATACATGCTGTCCAGAAGCGATACCGGCGGCAGTGTCACCGCAGTCTTTAAATCCGTTCCGGCCGGCTCCGGAAATACCTCAATCGGGACAGTCTTGTCAGTGGCCGGTTGAAACAGGTCGAAAATGACCGTCGCAAGCGCCTTCAATTGTTTTTTCGATTTTGCCATAATGAGCGCTAAAATACGTTTTTCCTCTTCTCAATGAAACAGAAATCTTAAAAAAGTGATGAATCTTCAGGAAAATGTTATTTGGGTTAACAAAAGCGAATATATGAAAAACAAACATATATAAAGGCGGCCATATCCATCCCGTTAACCATTTGCGGATCATGGTCTTTCTACTCTTGACATTATTCTTTATGATATTATATTTCAACTTAGTCGGACAGCCGTAGATACCGTCTAATCTGTCAAGGGCATAAAGGAGATCATATGAAAACCAAAGTACTAATTCTGATCGCAATTTTATTACATGTGTCATTGGTGCACTCAAGTGAAAAAGTGTATCTCAATCTTACTGGGCATTATTATTACAAAATAATAATACCACCTTACACAACCTGGCACCAATGCAGAGACTCCGCCATCGCATTGGGGGGATATCTGGCAACAGCAAATTCACAAGAAGAAAATAACTTTCTTGCCCAATTAGCATATCCTTACATCACATTTTTGGGTGGTACCGATGAAGACTCCGAAGGACAATGGCATTGGATAACAGATGAAGAATGGTCACTTACTGCATGGCGTCAAGGGGAGCCCAATAATGCATGGTCGGATGAAGATTATATAGGATTATCACCATTGGATAGTCAATGGAATGACATGAGAAACTGGTTTTTGGATACCCAAGTATTCATTATAGAATGCGAAATGTCGACGGATTCAGTATATCAAAATGGCGATGTCAATTGTGATGGCCTTATTAACTTATTAGATATAATTCATACTATAAATTACCTATATAAAAGCGGGCCGCCTCCATGCGCTTTTATTGGATCAGCAGAGTGAGGCAGAACCCGGAGACCCCGAATATAATCAGGGACGAAATGGTTCTGCCATTTATGAAATTATACAAAGACGCTTGAATCGGCAGAACCACTCCATTCCGCTTCACGGGATTTGGATTCTGCCCTACGGATGCTGCTTCGACTTCTATATTAGCCGATAATCGAAATTACCTGACCCGGAGTCCTGCGATTTTTACAGCTCCCCGGTGATACCCGTCGGGAAATAACTTTTCAAGCTCATCCAATTCAATGCCATTTGCATCACAAGTATCATAAACCGTGGGCACGACATTGTTCTTTTCAAAACTTTTGCGAAGGAAGTTAATAATATGCCAATGTTTTTCCGACAGCTTGGGCATTTTCATCTCGTAAGCTTTCAATTTGGCGAAACTTTCATCCCAATCGAATGAGTTCAGAAGAAATCCCCGACCGTCGATTTCATAGCTCTTTTCCTGAGCCGGAGAAGTTACACGTTCCGCCAAATCCTCCAGCCCTGCTTGATCTAAGTATCCTTCCTTATAGGTGATTCCCGTCAATTTGCATGCCCCACGAAGATATCCCGCAGGAAAAAGCTTCTTAAGCTCTTCGAGATGAAGCCGATTCATCCGGCAGGTTTCATAAACCAGCGGGCATTTCCCGGTTTTCTTGAACATATCACGAATAAAGAAAATGATTTTCCAATGATCTTCCGACAAACCACTGATTATACCGACTTTAGGAGCCATCCCCCTTGCAAAATCTTCATCCCATTCGTTGAAATCAGACAGAAACTCTTCCGTGTCCACAGTGTATGTCTTGTTTCCGAACTTAAAAATTCCCATGGCTTCTCCTTATTAAAAAAAAAGCTTATTTTATATCTACTCCAGCTAATATATCATATCAAACAATATTCTTATCAATATTTTTTCGTGCACGGCCCGCCGCGGCGGGTCCACAGGCCTCCTGAGCCTCGCAAGCCCTGAGCTTCGAAGGGAAGGATCTGCCCGTCCTCTTTTCTCTTTGCATTATGCAGCCTTTTGTCGGGTTTCTCGTTCATTAGCTTGCGTTCACGCGCGTGAAACCCAACCTGTCCGATTATTTCACTTATTCACCTGGCATCCAGGCTGCTTTATCCTTGATCGTAATAAATACAATAATCTGGACGTATATCTGGGATGCCAAATTGATAAAAACACTCCCAGAACAATCAGGCCTATATCAAGCGCGATATATTTTTTTGACAAAAGAAAACCGACGCCATACCAAAAAGATACACAAACTACTAATACTACAATGAAAGATTTCAAAATCAAACTGAATATGCGATAATTTTGTACAATCGATCCGCTATCTCCTATTTTTACAAATGGATAACGATTGTAGTGTTTTATGTAAACCCCCAGTAGAACCTCAGGATAACCCAAAGCAACTACCGGACTAAATAATAACATACTGCCATAAAAAGAACCCCCGGTCAATTGACTAAGCATTAAACATAAAATAAAATAACTTAACAGGGTTACGGCCGTCTGGGCTAAAATATCCAGCACAAACCGCTTCACGTCAATCTCTTTTGACAACGACATTTCCTCCACATTAATATATCATGTCAAATAATATATTCTTATCAATATTACCGCATGCTGTATTCCTGTGCGCGGCAGATGTCCACAGGCCTCCTGAGCCGCGAAGGATCTGCCCGTCCTCTTTTCTCTATGTATTATGTTGCCTTATGTCGGGTTGCTCGACCATTCGCCATCACTCATGCTCTCGGAATCCGATCTGCCTAGCTATTTCTTGCTTGAAGCACTTGGAACTACGTCTTGCGTTGGATCAAATAGTCTGTATTTACCCTTATCCAACCACCAATAGAAATCTTTACCACCGGGATAATGATGCCGGGATGCATGGTTTACACAATCACCAATGATTTGCGCTCCAAGAGTACTACTTTTAAACTCAGGGTATTTATTAAGTACAAGTTCTTTAATATCCTTCGGCGCAAATATCTTATCCATTTTGCCTTCAGTAAACTCCATAACAGCATCATGGACCACTTCTCTTACCGGTTTGTCACCTGACCACCTTGGAATTTGAGTATTTACTGGGTCTTCGATATCTTCCATTCCCACGACCTTTTCTGAATCAATCAGTATTTCGCCCGACTCTGTCTCATACAGCGTAAAACTGACACAACTAATATCCATACCATAAGATGTTCTCAAGTAACGGCAAACACCAGCAACATCATCGGTTATCTCTTCCGCAGCAATAAAAAGCCGTTGTCGCTGATTGAATGTCGCTGGCGCGTCTGACTCAAATGCATCCATAAATGCTTGCGCCAAATTCTTTTCAGAATTACCCTCGATTTTTTGCCAATAGTCTCTTGCAATGGATGCAATATCCTCATCATCAAGTCTCTCTGCCCAGGAGGCATACTCAAGTATTTGCGCGACAACCTCACGCGGTGTCCGTCCCTTCTTAAGTTCAATAATTGTCAGGAAGCCGTCTTTATCAATAGCCAGTAAATCCGGAAATCGGCGGTAGGCTCCATCAGAAACCGTCGTTTGTCGGCCTATTATAAGCAATGTTTCCTGGGCAATTGCCCAAGGGCTGTTTTCCAGCCAATTTTCCAAGTGTTCTTCAAGTTTTAGGCTCGAAAATTTTGCATGCATCAGTCTGCCTGTTTCAACTTTGCCCGCATCCATTACCAGTTTAAAGATTGGCACTTATTCCTCCATTTGCATTTGATTCTCCAAAAAGTTTGAGTAGGCCATAACCCTGTCGCAGACCCTGAGCACTATGACTAGAGAGAGGCGAAGGGCGGTTTCGACACCGTTATTTTCGCAACCGATTGATGTCCACATCTGCCCGTCAAAATTGTCATTTATAAAATCCGACTTTTCCAACAATTACAATATAGACAATTTTCGGGAAAAATACCCAATAAAAAAATGGAGCCGAGGGGGATCGAACCCCTGACCTCTTGACTGCCAGTCAAGCGTTCTCCCATCTGAACTACGGCCCCATTAAATCGGGAATCTTAATATATTTCTCAGGAATGATAAGTCAAGGAATTTATTCGTCGGCTTTCCCGCCCGCGGGAACCGGCTCGAAATCGGCCCGGTTGACCGAAATCTCGAAATCGATCATCCGCCCTGCCGCCGTATCGCGGAAACGAAGGGTATCCAGGTCGGTCAGCCGCTGTGTGACTTTCCTGATCCGCTCGGCGGCCTGCGTGATGGCTTCGGCCTTCTCGACCATGTCGGGCGACATATAATCTTTCCGGCGAAGAAGCATCTCGACATTGGCGGTGATCGCCAAAAGTGGGTTATTGATTTCGTGGCTCAAAGTCGCGGCTGTTTCGGAGACAATATTGAGTTTGTCGCGGTAATCGACAATCGACTCGGCCTGGTTGCGGCGAAGTATCAGCTTTCTGATAAACGGCTCCACCGGCTCTTCTTCCGGCGCCGATGACTCGGCCTCTTTCCCGACCACCCGCGTCACCACCACCGGGATATTTCTGGCGCCGGCAACCGACATGAGGTAATGAAATTGCCCCGAATCGGCGGCAATCTCATTGTCGATGATCATCAGGTCGAAATTGTTCCGTTTCAGATGCTGACTCAGACTCTCGCGATCCGAAGCAAAACAGCACTCCAGACCCGGATCATCGGCGCAAAAATCGCATTTTTCGGGGTTCTTGATTTCCGTCCCGGTATAAACCAGAGCCTTCCGTTTCTCAGTCATTGTTTATCACCTGAAAATCTATTGAATCGAAACTGTCTGCCGGTCGGCCTGAGGCGCGACGACATAAGAATAAAGCGCCTTGCCCAAAAAGGCCGCGATATTATTGAGATTGTCTTTCAGATCGGGGGAGCTGTCGTTGTAAACGAATCTCAAAACACCCCAGCAGTTGCCGCCCTGCATCAGCGGGAAAGCGGCGTCCAATATATCGAAAGTGCCGGCACTTTCCCCTTTTTGGGATTCGGTCGATTGCTTCTCGATAAACGGGTTCCCCTTCATAACCGCCGATATCAGATTCTTGCTTGTCTTTTCGAGATCGGTTTTCATATCGGCGGGCATATCGCCTGATTCATTCGCCAGCGGCGCTAATTCATCATTGGCAAGTCGGTATATCCCGACCTGGAAAATATCATCGAGGGAAGTAAACAGCCCGCATAATTTCTTCCAGTCAACATCTTTCCCGATAGTCGAGACATAATCCATCAAATGGCGCGGCATTTCATCGAACGTGGAACATCCCGCGACCGGATTCAAAACTTCATTCAGCGGACTGATAATAATCTGATAGTTGGCCGGATTACCGGCGATAAAATTGAGCGATATGATAATATCGACTTCATGACGATCCTTGCGGGCGTCTATAAAAACGAGTCGGGTGGCCTCGAAAAAGCTTTCATAATGTTTTTGCGCCGGAAGAACCGACAGAAGCAGCGTGTAGGAATTTTCATCCAGAAAATCCTTGATACTCTGTCCGAAAAGATTCTCGAGAGGAAGGCCGAAAAATCTTTCGGCGAGGGCGTCGATATAAACAAATCGACCATTGAAGTCTATTTTAATGACAGCACAGCGCTTTGATTTGTCCCTCTCTGTCCCATTTGAGGCTGGCTCGCGATGCATGGCTATTTTCTAAATACCTTAAATTTTTCCGTTAACTTCTCGGTTCTAACATAGACCAGATAAACGCCTGATGTTACTCGGGTTCCGCTGTTATTAACCCCTTTCCATACAACCGTTCCGGTCTCCTTATTGTAGTTATCGGAAAAATTATCCCAAACTTTCTCACCATTTGCGGTAAATATCGATATTTCTTCGACTTCTCCGCTTCCCGCGCCCACGAAAATGGTCAGCGAGTCAGTAAATGGATTCGGCCCCGCCGCAACTTCACGCTCCAAAGTAACCGTGAAAGAAACCACCGCCGAGGCTTCAGCCTCGCCCGAAACTGCGCTGAAAACCAGCCGACGGCGACCGATATCTTCCTTCTTTCCGGAATATCTCAGGGTCGCGGTTCGGTCGCCATTGTCGGTAAATTCAGCCGTTTCCGGCAGACTGTCGGCGGTTATGACCGTAACACCGCTGGTCTCCTCATACCCGGTCAATGAAATTGTCAGATTGAGGGAATCTCCCACCGCCATCAAAACCGGCGAAATCGGCTCAAAACTCATCAGTTTGACCGCTTTATAAGTGTCATATAAACCATATCCATAAAGGGTGTCCGGATTCTCATACCGATCGGCCGATTCAAGCAATGCCTGTTTGACATCGGCCGGCGTCCAGTCCGGATGCGCCTGCAGCAACAGGGCCACTGCCCCCCCGGTGATCGGCGCCGCATAGGATGTCCCCGAAGCGCCGCCGGCATAATCATCATTGGTATACAGAGCCCGGTAGACTTCACTGCCCATGGCCACCACATCCGGCTTGATTCGCCCGTCATAGGTCGGCCCGCTGGATGAAAACGAGGTTATGATCCCCGCTGATGACACCGCTCCGACCGCTATCACCGACGGCCCGTCGGCGGGAGGTGTAATCCAGAAAAAGCTCCCGTTTCGCTCATTGCCGGCCGAGTTAACCACGGTGATTCCGCGCGAGGAAGCAACCTCCGCGGCAATCGTTATCTTGGCGGTCTGGCCGTCAAGGTCGGAATATGTGTACCAATCAAAATATGCCACTGATGACGATATCACATCCGCCCCGAGCGAATCGGCCCATTCCGCCGCCGCTACCCAGTTATCTTCCTCGACCGTATCTTCCGTACTGGTAATCTCGGTCTTGGCCAGCAAATAATCGGCGTCATAGGCCGAGCCTATCATAACGCTGTCCGCCCTGCCGCCTATGACCGACAAAACCGCCGTGCCGTGCGAAAGTTGATATGCTTCCGGTAGGCTGTCGGTAACATTGCCGTCGTCATTTATAAAATCATATTGATCGATCAGGTTCAATTGATCGAAGGCCGGGTGCGACAACTTAAAACCGGTGTCGAAGATGGCAATCAATATGCCCGCGCCGGTGTAACCGAGTTGATGCATCGCCGGAACATTGACCAGATTCAGCTGGACAAATGACGCCCCGTACCAGCCGACTACCGAATCGGGAATATCCGCCGGTATCTCTTTCGTACCCGGCACAAGATTTCCCTCTTCGGGGATGACTTCGGGCTCAGGCTGCCGCACTCCGCGGGCCACTTCCCTGATTTCGGCAACAAAGGGAAACTGCGAAATTTCATTAATTGTCTGACGGTCGCCGTAAGCCGAAACCGCATTCAGCCAGCGCGAGATTCTTTTTATCTCCAGCCCGGCCGATTTTAATGCATCAATATAATTTTCACTGACCGGCACATCATAAAAATCATAACGGTCACCGTCCGGCGCCCGCATTGCCCGGCGTGCCACTGCCCGGTCGGTGAATCTGTCCCGCGCCTCGGCGGTCGATTTTTTCAGTGAGGCCTGATCAAAAACTTCCTTATCGGTGAAAAAGACCCAGACTTTGATCCGCTCGTCCGGTTTAATACTCTGAAGTTTTTGCTCCAGCTTTTTTTCGATCTTCTGCTCTTTGGTGTCAATCTTAAGAGGTGGTTCGGCGGCAAAAGCAGTTGCTAATGTGAACAGGACAATAACGATGCTTACATATTTCCACATATCCTTACCTCTATAAAACCTTGCTTAAAAATTCCTGTGTTCTTTTCTCCCGCGGATTGTTAATGACCGCCGAAGGCGGCCCGGTCTCGATAATCCGGCCATTATCCATAAACACTACCCGGTCCGCGACTTCACGGGCAAAACCGATCTCATGCGTCACCACCATCATGGTCATTCCTCCCGCCGCGAGCTTTTTCATCACTTCAAGCACCTCGCCGATCATCTCCGGGTCGAGCGCCGAAGTTACCTCATCGAACAACATCATTTTCGGGTCCATCGCCAGCGCCCTGGCGATTGCCACCCGTTGCTGCTGGCCGCCCGAAAGCTGCGCCGGAAAGGCTTCCGCTTTATCGGTCAGGCCCACCATCCTGAGCAGCTCCATCCCTTTTTGGACGGCCTTTTCCTTGCTCCGCCTGCGCACCACCCGCTGCGCCAGGACTATATTATTTATAACGCTTAAGTGAGGGAAAAGGTTGAATTGTTGAAAAACCATGCCGACTTCCAGACGCAGATCATGAATATTCCGATGATTTTTGTCCACCACGATTTTATCGAACACGATCTCCCCGGAATCAAATTCCTGGAGCGCATTGAGACATCGCAGCAAAGTCGATTTGCCCGATCCGGAGGGCCCGATGATGACCACCACCTCGCCCCTGTCAATCGACAGGCTGACATCATCCACAGCGGCGATATCGCCGAAACGGCACACCAGATTTTTGATCTCGATAATCAAACTTTTTGACTCCCGAATCCCTTGACCGAATATACTTTTTCGAGATATTTGACCACTTTCGACAAGGTAATCGTCATGGCCAGATAAATCAACCCGACCACAAACCAGGTCTGGAAATCGACAAAATATTGCGAATAATATTCTCTTCCCGCCCGCGTCAGTTCCCGCATGCCGATAATCGACACCAGCGAGGAGTCCTTCAGTGATGCAATAAACTCGTTGGCCGTCGGCGGCAGAACAATCCGCATGGACTGCGGAAGAATCACATGGCGAAGGGTCTGGAAACGGGTCATTCCCAGCGACTGCGCCGCCTCATGCTGACCGAGCGATATCGCTTCAATCCCGGAGCGGAAAATCTCGGCCAGATAAGACGAATAACATATTCCGACCGCCATTACTCCGGCCATAAAGCGATCCAGATTGAGAATTCCGCCCAGCCCAAAGTAAATGAAGAAAATCTGCACCAGTAGCGGCACCCCGCGGATGACATTGATATATGTTCCCGCCAGCCAGGCGACCCACTTATTCTTCGAAATCCGCGACACCCCGATAATCAGCCCCAGCACCAGCGCCAGGGCAAATGAGCATATCGTAATAAGAATTGTCCAGGGGACCGCCGGAAGCAGATACTTCAAGATATCCCAATACAGAACAACTTGTTTCGAAATCCATTCGATCACATCGATATCCCTTTAAAGGCTATAAAGTTAACTATAATTTGGCCCAAAATCAAGCCGGAATTACCGATCGGACGTATTTAATTCGAAGTAAATCAGTAGTTGACAAGAGGCCGTTGAGATAGTAGTTTCTTTCGGTAATTAGCTTTGTTTTTTGCATTTGGCTAAAATAAGTACCGAGATGTAAAATAAAACAAGCAAGCTTGTGCCCCCGTGGTGTAACGGATAACGCATCGGCCTCCGGAGCCGGTAATCCTGGTTCGATTCCAGGCGGGGGTATTTTTTATTGGCTTCGGTTGGGGACAAATTCATGAAAAATACAAAATTATTTTGCCGCTTAAATTGTAAACGAGATGCTGAAAATTAAGAAGTCCGCATAATTAACCCAATTTACTCCTCTTATATTTTTTTTGCTTATCTATTGCTTTTCTCCTCTACACCTACTAATATTGAACTAGCGGATTACATTGCGGTAAATATTAGTTTCAATAAACAAATGACTGGCTCTGGGTAGCATATTGTGCTTTTCTCCGATTCCTATATAGAGGATTTTAGTCCATTAAGAAGATGAGCTGAAAGCAGAAGTGAAGTAGATTAGTTACTCTTCGCAGAACTCTGAGGCATTACCGGTCTCATAGAAAGGAAGTTTACTGATGAATGGAGATAACTCTGAGAGAAAGAAGTTTAACGAGTCGACCATTGCACACATGGCCATGATTCAAGGAATCGTTACTCGACTTGAGACTAATTGCTTTACCCTAAAGGCGTTGGCGATGACGCTTGCGGTTGCAGTGCTAGCGTTTTTGGGGGCGGTTCAAAAACCAAATTGGTTGTATCTACTTGCGGGTTGTTTTCCTGTAGTAGTGTTTTGGATTATGGACGCACAGTATCTGCGTCTCGGACGATTGTTCCGGCACTTGTACAGTGCAGTCCGCTCAGGTGAGTTAGAAGACCCCTTCTCAATGAACTTCAAGGCGTATGAAAAGTTCGAGCAGATTACCCTGCGGATTGCGTTCTCATGGTCGATTCTTTGGTTCTACTTATCCATTCTCGCAGCCTTCGCGGTGGTAAGTATTATTTTTTTAAAGAAGGGAGCGTGAGTATGGCTAGGAAGTGTTTCTTTAGCTTTCATTATAAATCTGGTCTTCCCCTAAAAAAATGGACACATAGTTAAGATAGGGTAGCCGCCCGTTCGAAGTCAACTGGATTTTTAAAACCCAGGCTCGAATGACGGCG
>PGXB01000041.1 GCA_002838945.1 candidate division Zixibacteria bacterium HGW-Zixibacteria-1 | reverse complement strand
AACGCCGTCATTCGAGCCTGGGTTTTAAAAATCCAGTTGACTTCGAACGGGCGGCTACCCTATCTTAACTATGTGTCCATTTTTTTAGGGGAAGACCATTAACCCCAACACGATTATTGAATTTGCATTACCCAATCGAAGTATGGTTACAATCGACATATTTGATATCACCGGACGTAAGGTCAAAACACTTGTGTCGCAAACATTGAGTGCTGGATATAAACAAGTCTCATGGGATGGTACTTATGAAAATGGGGGAAATGTTCCATCCGGCATCTACCTGTACCGCCTGAAGGCCGGGGAGTTTGTCGAAACGAGGAAAATGATGCTTCTGAAATAGACCTCAAGTTCTCTGTCATTCTTTCCCGGGGGGGAAGGAAGCTCAATCGATCAGGTCGATGGTTGAGCACATTAACCCGGCGGTGCCGTGCTCTCACCGCCGGGTTTTATTTTTTTACATCGGACCATTGGCTTGCCGCATCTAAACCCATAAACGATCATGAACCAAATTCGGCCCGGCAATAACCGCAGAATAGTTACAAAGTTACAACATGTAGTTCTCATACGATATCCGAGCAGGTCACTTTATAAGTCACCAAGGCAAACACTGCCGCCTGAGCGAGAAAACCGCTTGACCAAAGCGATTTTTGAAGTAAATTAAGATATTAAGTAACTGTACAGCAATTTGGTGGAACCGAAAAAGCCAATGTTCGCGATTTTACTGCATATTACTTATTAGTGGATTGATATAATCCATAATTGCTTAAAAAGTATGAACTTTGGTCGTATTTTATGGTTGAACAAGGGAAATGATGCATTATTTATATCGAAATAATAATTTATATTAAATATTGACTTCTCAGGAGAGCGGAATGAATCAAAAAATCCATGCGGCATTGTTATTGACAGCCTGTCTTGTCATCGGATTTTCAACGGCGTGGTCGGCTTCGAAACCGGCTTTTTCGGTTACGAGCGGCCCGGCCGAGAAAATCAGTATTAACCCGGATTTTGGCACCGCCGAAAGCGTTACCGGCCGATTTACGGTCGCCGACGGGGCCGATTTTGCCGATAAAGCGCGCATTTTTATTGCTTCCCGCCAGGCAGATTTCAAAATACAACAGCCGGACCAGGAATTGGAGCTGATCTCCGAAACAACCGACGCCCTTGGCCTGACCCATGTCCGTTTCCAGCAGATGTATCAGGGATTGCCGGTATGGGGCTGCCAGACCATTGTCCATTTTGAAAATGACCGGACAATTTACAGCATCGGCGGTCAGACTATCCCGTCGCCGGGGTTCGGTGTCAGCGCGGCCATCAGCCAGGAGTCAGCGAAAGAATTGGCGTCGGAAGCTGTCAAGGACCAGTTCACCGAAAAGAATCTTGCCAACGCTGTCGAAACTGTCATTTTCCCGAACAATGGTGACCCGCGCCTGGCGCAATTGGTGACCATCACCAGCCCGGTGAACGGCGCCATCAGGTGGCGTGTTTTCGTGGACGCCCAGTCGGGTGAAATCATCCAGAAATTTAATGATATTCAATTTGACGGCCCGGATATCGGTTCCGGTCCTGATACCCGGGATTCCATACGACCGCTCAACATTTATGATCTTTCCGGCACTTTCTACCTGATCGATGCCACTCACAGTGCATCGATATATACTTATGATAATTATTATGGCGGAGGACCGATCTCGACCGATGCCGACGGCGACAAAATCTGGGATGATTTTGTCAGTCAGAAAGCGGAAGTGGCCGCGCATTATTATGTCAAATTATCATATGAATATTTCCTCAATACTTTCGGACGCGACAGTTATGATAATGCCGGTGCGGACATTATCGCCAATACACATGACCCGTTATATGTCAATAATGCCTACTGGAACGGTCAGGGGGTCAACTTCGCCGACGGCGACGGTGTGAATTACCTGCCGTTTTCCGGATCGCTTGATGTCGTGGCTCATGAATTGGCCCACGGTGTCACCGAATATTCGGCGGGGTTGGTCTATCAGTATCAATACGGCGCCCTGAATGAATCATTCTCGGATGTTTTTGGAGTCATGGTTGACCGTGATGACTGGTATCTCGGCGAAGAAATCGGGCTGCTCGGCAACTATATTCGCAGTATGGAAAATCCCAACCTGAAGGGGCATCCCAAACATATGAATGATTACCGGAACCTTCCATTGTCCACCGATAACGGCGGGGTCCATATTAATTCCGGAATTCCCAATCATGCCTATTATAATGCCGCGACTGCCATCGGCAAAGATAAAGCAGAACAGATATGGTACCGGGCTTTAACCGTGTACCTTACGCCCCTGTCCGGTTTTTACTTTTTCGCCGGTATGGTGACTCAATCGGCCGTTGACCTGTATGGTTACCCCTCCGCCGAAGTCGATGGTGTCGAAAGCGCCCTGGCCGATGTCGGTCTGGGAACAGCCTATGCCGATCCGGAATGGGTGCAGACGGGTGCGCTGGTCGGGCAAAGTGCCGGCGATGATATCTGGATTCACAATCCCGGAACATCCACCGGCTCGCAGACAGTAACGGTGATTCCGCCGAGCATCACCGGCCTGACCGTCGCCCCGGGACCAGGTTATCAGGAAATCATACCGGATGGCGATTCCTCTCAGTTTGTCGTTACTTATGATGCCACTTCACTTGATGAGTGTAATGTCGGCAATTATTTCGATACTCTCAGATTCGAAGTTACCGGCGCTTATGGTGTAACCTATATAAAATTGCCGATGACTGTTACGGTCGGTCTGACCACCCGCTCGTTGGAATCGACATTGTTCTCGACTTCATGCCTGACGGCCCGGACTTACAATACTTCCGCCATGGATAACTTCAGCCGCGGCGGTGTTGATGTTTTGTACAATGCTTCTCTGATGGTGGGTATGATAGATGTTTCTTCATACAGAGTTTACCGGGATGTTTTCGGAGTCCGGAGTTTTTCACCGGTTGATGTCATCAATAACTCTGCCGGGAGCGAGACTTTCAGAATAGCCTCCAATGACGGCCGTATTCAGGGGACGGTGACATATACCTATGATACCGAAGACCCCGGTAATTGCGATTTTATCATTGCCGATTACTCCCTCTATAATTCATGCGATACTGCTTTGAATATCCTGTCCGGCATGGTGGCTGATCTCGACATTGACAATTCGGGGTCCAATCAGGCCAACTTCGATGATCCCCGAAACATGGTGTATATCAACAATGACATCGATACTCGTGCCGCGGGGATGGCGCTTTTGTCCGGAAATGCCCGCAACCTTCGAGGGCTGTATAACCCGTCACTGATTTACAGCGGCGCCTTCACGGATGGCGTTGCCTACTCCGAGATGTTTTCATCCAATAATACTTCGGGACTGTTCAATGGCGACTGGTCGGTTCTGCTCACCTTTGGAAATGCGCAACTGGGCTCCGGTGATACGATTCAGTATCAGGTGGCACTGTTGTATTCCAATACCGGATCATCCGGTTTGGGTGATATTGCCGACCGGGCCGCGGCGTTTGCCGCCAGCCTTGGCTATGTCTGTGGAGACGTGAACGGCGATGGAAACATCAATATCTTGGATGTCACGGCTCTGATAAGTTACCTGTATAAATCGGGTCCGACACCGGATCCGATTGAGGCGGCCGACGCCAATGGCAACGGCGCGGTTAATCTGCTTGATGTTACGTACCTTATAAACTACCTGTATAAGGGTGGTTCGGCGCCGATCTGCCCGTAGGAAAAATTTACGTGAAAAAGACAAGGGACAATCCGATGATTGTCCCTTTTTCTATGCGTATTATCGCCTTGTCAACTTATTGACTGCTCGGTCCGTTTGATTATCTCATTTTGCAGATCCGTGCCAAGGTCCACGAAATAGTCGCTGTATCCGGCGACCCGGACAATCAGATCCCGGTATTTTTCAGGATGCTTCTGCGCTTCCCGCAATGTGGCCGCATCGACCACATTGAATTGGATATGGTGCCCGTCCATGGTAAAATAGGCCCGAATCAGGTGCGCCAGTTTGGTGATCCCATCATCGTCGGCCAGCATCTGCGGCGTGAATTTCTGATTGAGAAGAGTCCCGCCGGTTCGAATATGATCGATTTTAGCCGCCGATTTCAGAACCGCCGTCGGTCCCTTCCGATCGGCCCCTTGCACCGGCGAGATACCTTCGGAAAGCGGCTGGCAGGCCGGGCGCCCATCAGGCAGCGCACCGATAACGCGCCCGAAATAAACATGACATGTTGTCGGAAGCATGTTGATTCGGAAATGTCCGCCCTTGGTATTCGGCCGGCCGTCCACTATACCGAAATAACTATCGAAGACACGCCGGGCAGTCATATCGGCGTAGTCATCATCATTGCCGTACTTAGGCGGCTCATTCAGAAATTTGTCGTTCAGCGATTCATAACCGTCGAAGTTCGCGGCCAGCGCATCGAGCATTTCGCTCATGGATATATTGCCATGATCGAATACATGATACTTGATGGCACTCAATGAATCGGTGATCGAACCCAGCCCGACACCCTGGATGTAAGATGTGTTGTAACGTGCACCACCATTGTTATAGTCTTTTCCGTTGGCGATACAATCGTCAATCAAAATCGAAAGAAACGGCGCCGGGAGATAGTCCGCCCACAGCCGCTCGATAATGACATTTCCTTTGATTTTTATGTCTATGAAGTGATTGAGCTGCTTTTCGTATGCAACATAGAGTTCGTCAAATGAATTGAATTGCCTCGGGTCACCTGTCTTGATACCGATTCCTTTGCCGGTTCGGGGATCGACGCCGTTATTCAATGTGATTTCAAGGACCTTGGGCAGGTTAAAGTACCCCGTTAGGATATAACTTTCCTTTCCGAATGCACCGGTTTCGACACATCCGCTGGCGCCCCCGTTTCTGGCATCGACCACACTCTTTCCCTGGCGGATCAGTTCTTGCACGATGGCATCGGTGTTGAAAAGCGACGGCTGACCATAGCCGGTCTTGATTATCTTAAGCGCCCTTTTTAGCAGCCGATCAGGATTCTTCTTGCTGATTTGCACCATCGAACTGGGCTGAAGAAGCCGCATTTCCTCGATAATATCGAGAATCATATAAGTCATTTCATTGACCGCATTCTCACCCTGTTCATTGACGCCGCCGAGATTTATAAGGCAAAAATCAGTGTACGTGTTGCTTTCCTCGGCTGTAACACCCACTTTGGGAGGAGCCGGCTGATTGTTGAATTTTACCCAGAATGACTGCAGTAACTCTCTCGCCGACTCATCCGTCAGACTGCCGCATTCAACATCCTTTTCATAAAAGGGGAGAAGATGCTGATCGAGACGTCCCGGATTAAAGGAATCCCAGGTATTTAGTTCGGTTATAACCCCGAGATGCACGAACCAGTAATATTGCAGGGCCTCCCAAAAATTGCGGGGTGCATGCGCCGGAACCCATTCACAGATTTCGGCCATTTGCACCAATTCCTTTTTTCGCGATATATCCATTTCGTCTTCAGCTATTTGATACAATTGATCCGCATGCCCTTTTGCATACTGGATGATGGCGTCGGCCGCGATATCCATCGCCTTCAATTCTTCCCGCTTGTGATATGCCTCGGGGTCGTTGAAAAAATCAAGGCACTCCAAACTGTGTCCGATATCAAGCTTGAAATCCAAAAATCCCTTTTTGTATATTTTGTTGTCGAGGACAGTGTGGCCGGGGGCGCGCTGTTCCTGAAATTCGGTGAATATGCCCGCTTCATAAGCATCGATCCAGCCAGGATCGACCGATTCGAAAATGCGGTCGCGAATCGACCGGCCCGACCAGAAAGGAATAATAACGTCATGCTGAAAAGTCTTATCTTTACTGGCTACTTTGAACGAAACTTTCTCCCGGCTGTCAAGAATATCAAGATCTTCAAGCGTATGTGCGCATATCTCCGGGTATGTCGGCGTTGCTTTCGGCGATGGACCCCGTTCACCGACAATCAATTCGCCCTCATTAATGCAGATTTCTTTGTTTTCAAGAATGTATTTGAAGGCCAGGGCGCGGGCCACCGGGATCGACACTTTTTCAGCAAGACCGCTCTGGTGGAATTCGGTCAGCAGCCGGGCGCGCTCAAGTGAAACACCGGGAATCGCATTCAGGCTTTGTTCTCGAAGTTTCCGTATTCTCTCATTCATTCGTTTAACCTCCAACCTTCACAATATAGCCATGCTTTTCGAAAAATGCCGCCTTTTCCTTCATATTTCCCTCATCCTGTATTTGCCGTCGTCCGATTCTATCCGTCATGCCGAATCGGCGTATTTTGTCCTCGTTTAATCTGTTATACGGCAATAAACTGATCTGTCTGATATTTTTGTGGGTGGATATAAGCTCCAATATCGCCTCAAAATTCTCATGGGTGTCAGTAATGCCCGGTATCAGCGGAATCCTCAATACAGTCTTATTTCCTCTGCCCGCAAGATACACCAGGTTTTTGATAATTAATTGATTCGACACCCCGGTATATTTTTTATGCAGATCGTCATCAATGAGTTTTATATCATAAAGGAAAATATCCGTGATATCATATATGCGCTCGAAATCCCGCAAAGGCGCATAGCCGCATGTATCCACCGCCGTGGTAAATCCGCAATCTTTACATGCCAATAGTGCGGCTTCAAGGAAATCAATCTGCTGCATCGGTTCCCCGCCCGAGAAGGTAACGCCACCGGCCGATTGATCATAAAAGACAGCATCCTTTTCCAATTCCTTCATCAAATCTGCCAATGAAATCAGCCGGCCGATTCTTTGCTCTTTTGCAGGCTTGTTGTCTCCGGTATCTTTTGCATGCAACGAAATAATCTCACTCTGATCACTGCGTCCCTCGGGATTATGGCACCACCAGCAATCCAGCGGGCATCCCTTTAAAAAGACAGTCGTCCGGATACCCGGTCCGTCATGTATGGCGTACTTCTTGATATCGAAAATAAGCCCCTTGATTTTGATATGGCCGTTTTTCATTCAGATAAACCTCTGGCAAAAACTTCGATTTATTATAGCATTCGGAAGAGGTTTTTCATAAACATTTTTCGCCAATACCGGACCATTGTTGTTGATTTAATCGTCAACCGGCGTAGAGATGTAATTCTGCGATTTCGGAAGAGGGAAAATATTGTTGCATTGACATAATGTTATTTTTATATTTTGAAAACAAATTTAATAAATCACAATAGTAGATTCAATATAGATAACAAGGAAGGGAGAGCAACATGTGTGGATTATTTCTATCACGCGCCGCGGCCATAGTATTTATCATAATGATACTTTTGACCGGTATAGCCGTTGCGGATATGAAAGACAATGTGACCTATCAGGGCAACAAGGCTCGCGTCACGGTGGGCAAGGTCGATGACAAAGCCGAAGGCTGTTCCTATGAAGTTGCCGAGGCTATGGGCGAAATGCTTTCGACCGCACTGGCGCAGCATGAAAAATTTATTGTGCTGGCCGGCAAAGATGATATGGGCGACCTTATCGACGAAATCGATCTGGGCCAATCAGGGTATGTTGAAGAGGGGCGCGGTCCCGAAAAAGGCCTGATGGAGGGTGCCGATATTATGGTCACCGGGGCCATAACCGGTTTTGAGCCGGAAGCCTCCGGCGGAGGCGGCGCTCTCGGCGGCCTGAAGAAAAAAGCCTTTGGAGCAATAGGAGCCGAAAAAAAGGACGCCAAGATCCTGATGGATTTAAAGTTATATGATATTCGCACCCGGCGTGTCATCAAGGCAATGTCGCTGGAAGGCAAGGCCTCGAGCTGGAAGGTCGGCGGCGTCGGCGGCGGCTGGTCCGATGATATCGCCCTGGCCGGGGCGCTTGGAATGTATGCCAATGAGCCGATGGAAAAGGCTATCAGGGAAGTATTGGGCAAGGCTGTCAAGGAAATTGCCAAAGAAACTCCTGATGAGTATTTCCGTTATCAGGGAGGCGGACAATATACGCAGGAATACGGTGCCCAGGGCGCGACAGCAGCCGCTCCCGCCGGCGGCCAGCAAATAACTGCCGCGACAACAGGCGGAGGAACCGCCCAGACTACGGCAACCTTGGCTGTTGCGGATAATATGCAGCTCTACACCAAATATGATTTTGTTCCCGGCGATAGAGTTATCTTCTATGACGATATGAAGGGCGAGGAAGAGGGTGAATTCCCATATCGCTGGAATCTTGATAATGGTGTCTATGAAGTCGCCCGTCTTGGCAATGAATTTTGGATATTGGCCACCGACGACGGCAATATCCGCCCCAAAATTCCTGAGGGCCCGCTCCCCGAGCAATATACGGTCGAATATGAATTTTATGACAACGGCCCCGATGAGTCGGGCAACTACCATTACATTTACTGGGTCGGGGAAAATGGTCGCAATATCGGGTGTTTCGGGATTTATGGGGGTGACCAAACCTGGCTGGAAATCGATGATAATAAATTGGCCGAAAAACCTCTTTCCCAGAGACCCGCCAAAGGCTCTCACTTTTTGAGAATCATGGCCACTTCAAGGTCAATGAAGTGCTATTTCGATGAAGAGCGGATGGCCAACGTTCCCAAGATCGAAGGTTTCAAGCCGGTCGGGTTCCGTGTTCATCACCGACCGTATAATGAAGCGAGCAACCCGGTTCTATTCCGAGGTTTTCGCTTTGCCGAGGGTGGCAAATCGATGCGGGAACAGCTTGATGAAACCGGTAAAATTGTCACGCATGGAATTCTGTTCGATGTCGGTTCACACAAAATTAAGGGAGAATCCTATAAGACCCTTAAGGATATCGGCGAATTGATGCAGGACGATACAAATCTTCGACTGTCCATCGAGGGCCATACTGATTCCGACGGTGCCGATGATTATAATATGAATCTTTCCCAGAAAAGGGCCGAATCGGTTCGGACCTATCTGATTAATGAATATGGTATTACCGTCGATCGTCTTGAAGCAAAAGGCTGGGGTGAAACAAAGCCCATTGATGGCAACACCACCGCCGAGGGCAAGGCTAACAACCGCCGGGTCGAATTGGTCAAATTATAATATTCAATTGGTAAATATTCGGGGGCGCTTTCGGTAGCGCCCCCGAAAATCTTTGCGGTCCTGCCGGTCGCATTCTACCGAAACTTATTCCTTTCCGGAACGTAATTGAAAATAAATGATACTCAGTAGAAAGAGACAAATATGGGCAAAACAATATTAGCAATTGTCATAATTTTTGTATTGCTGGGTATTCTGGGCCTTGGCGGATTTAGCGTCATCGCTGGCCTGATCGGCGGATTATTTGGCCTAATCGGCGGAATCTTCGGCCTTGTTTTTGGATTAATCGGTGGTATTCTGGGGGGGCTGTTTGGTATCGGGCTGACCCTGATAGGCTTGGCGATGCCGTTGATAATTCTGGGATTAGTTGTCGGCGGTGTTCTCTTTGCCGTCAAATCGATTTGAATGACTTGCGCCCGGGATGTATTCCGCCGACCCGGGACTCTGCTGATTTTGGGAATTATGAACGGGTAAATTGTGTTCGTTCACTTTTTCATTTCAAGCAAATCGCAAGATATTCCTCAAACTGCACCTGATATTAAGTAAATGGTTGCATGATTTAATAATTCATCTTAATATTAAATAGACTTCGTGAGTGAGTAATTCCCGCCGCCATACAAATTTTTCGCCGGGTGAGCAATATTTATATCCTGGAATTGTTCTTGCAAAAATAAACATATAACCCCGGGGAGGCTTCTATGAGAATCGGGTTAATTTTGTTGGCCGTAATTCTCTTTATGGCCCTGATTGGTTCCGAAGCGGAGGCATACCCGCCGCCTCCGGCTAATTATCAGATATCATCACCATTCCCTCAGCTGCAAAATGAAGAACAGGTATGGGTATCGCCTGTTGACAGCAATATTGTCATTTCGTTATGGCGCGACTTCAGGCTCGGATATCGGCGGGTGGCTGTGGGAAGATCGACCGATGCCGGCAATACCTGGACCGACTCGCTGGTTACGGTGCGGCGCGACTATTATCAGTCGGATCCCTGTGTCGATGTTAATGCCGAGGGCCGGTTTTTCCTGGGCTTTTTGGATTTTGGCAACTTTGGCTCGGCAATTTCGGTTATTAGCTCCGATGATGCCGGTATCAGTTTCGGAAATCTCACCGTTATAACAGCTCCCTACAATTATTCTGAAGACAAGCAGTTTATGACGGTCGATAGAACCGGCGGAGTTTATGACGGCAATTTGTACATGGCCTGGATGCGCTTTTGCGGCGATATAAGCTGCAATGCAGTCTATTTTGCCCGCCTCCAGAATGATGGTTTCTTCTTCGACACGCCAGTTCTGATCGGCCCGCCTCCGGATCTCAGTAATTGTGGAACCTCGACCTCTTTTGCCGGCCAGTTCCCTCAGCCGCTGGTCGGCAGCGATGGATCAATTTATGTCTTCTGGAACTATTATGATACCACCGACTGCACCCAGTTCTATACCATTCATATGGTCAAATCAACAGATGGCGGATTAACTTTCACATCCCCGAAGAAGCTGGTCAATACTTTTGGCAATTTCCAATTTGTTGACGGTGGAATTGATGTTTACAACATGCCGGTCAGTACCTCTGATATTTTTGGAGGACCGTATTATGGCAATATTTATATCGCTTATGCCAACATCGATACAACCAATACCGAATATTACGATTACAATATCGAGTTCATCAAATCGTCCGATGGCGGCGACAACTGGACCGAGCCGATCTGCATCAATGACGATTATATCGGACCGGGGGCCACGTTCGATCAATTCCACCCCTGGCTCTTTTGTAATGAAGAGGGAATCCTGATTGCCATTTTCTACGATCAGCGTTTGGACACATTGGATCACTATAAATTTGATGTCTTTGCGGCCTATTCGTTCGATGGTGGGGAATCTTTTACGACCAACCAGCGCATCACTTCAGTTTCCAGCAGCCCGTCGCAGGCTAAAGATGATGACTTGTATCAAGCCGGACCACCCTGGACGGCACAACCGGTTCCGCCCTTAAGTTGGCCCGATGGCGATAAAGACGACACCCGTGCCGGCAAGATAGCCGAATACATCGGCGTGACCGCCTATCATGATCATGTCAATGCCGTCTGGACCGATACCCGCAACGGCAATCAGGATGTCTTTGGCGCCAACTGGCCGCTGCCGATTCTTGAGCCGCGATTGTTATCGCCGGAAAACTGCTCCAATGTGTCAATTGCCTACCCACATCTTAACTGGGCCGCCGCCTGGAAAAGTGCCGATGACCAGTATCGGGTCGAGGTGGCCACCGATAATCAGTTTGCAAATATTGTTTTCACCGAATATTCCGATTCGGCCGGGTTGGTTTCTTCGACCAATGCCCTGCCCGACAGCCTGTATTACTGGCGCGTCAAGGCCTTTAAGCTTTCGACAGGAGATTCGACCGAATACTCCAAAGTATGGTCATTTACGGTCGGGGATTTTGTCTGCGTCGATTCGGATGGCGATGGTTACGGCGATCCCGATGTTCCGGGCAGCACCTGTCTGGTCGATAATTGCCCCTATGTTTATAATCCCGATCAGGCTGATGTTGATGACGACTTGGTCGGCGATTCCTGCGATAATTGCAATAATGACCTTAATACCGGTCAGGAAGACAGCGACAGCGACGGCGTCGGCGATGTCTGCGACAATTGCATCGATTATCCAAATATCGAGCAGACCGACATGGATGCCGACGGTGTCGGCGATGCTTGTGACAACTGCCCTGAGGTTTATAACCCCGACCAGTCCGATAGTAACGGCAATGATATCGGCGATGCCTGCGATTATATCTGCGGTGACGCCGACGGTAACGTTGCGGTCAATATACTCGATGTCACCTTTTTGATTAATTATATATATAAAGGTGGGCAGGCCCCGAATCCGCTTAATTCAGCCGATGCTGATGGCAACGGCGCCATAAACCTTTTGGATATTACTTATTTAATAAAATAT
Source organism: candidate division Zixibacteria bacterium HGW-Zixibacteria-1 (assembly GCA_002838945.1). NCBI lineage: Bacteria > Pseudomonadati > Candidatus Zixiibacteriota > candidate division Zixibacteria bacterium HGW-Zixibacteria-1. The sequence goes on along the minus strand of PGXB01000041.1, from coordinate 21,667 downwards.
CTATATAAGGGTGGAGCCGCGCCGATCTGCTAATAGTAAATCCTCGTGACTTTAGGGCGGCCTTAAAAGCCGCCCTAAATCTATATATTAATTGCGCTTAAGATACATTAATCCCCTATGATTCTGGAGAAGAAAAGTCCATCTTGCTGCATTTTCTTTTTTTACATTATCCCAAGCAGCTTGACGATAAGAGGTTATCTTTGCAATAAAGTGAAAAATTTCACTTGACTTTATCTCTTTATAATCTTATCGTTTTACTAATGTTAACCTGAGAAAGCCGATTTTTGGGATATGATGAAGTTTTCGACAAGGGCCCGTTACGGCTTAAGATTGATGGTCGAACTGGCCCGTGAATTGAAAAAAGACAGGCTGGTGCATTTGGGAAAAATCGCCGGGATCACCGGCGTTTCCGAAAACTATTTGGCACAACTGGCCATGTCGCTCAAGAATGACGGGCTTCTCATCGGTGTCTCCGGGAAAAAGGGCGGGTATTATCTCTCTCGCCCGGCTTCAGAAATAAAAATATCGGAAATCATAAAAGCGGTCGCCGGACCGATTTCATTGACCGACTGTGTCAATAATCCTGATATCTGCTTAAACAGCAGCTTCTGCGAGGCCCGGATGATCTGGGTAATTATGAGCGGAAGCATGATCGATATACTTGAAAAATACAGCCTGGAAGATCTTATCGATAAAGAGAAACTGGCTGAAGTGGTGGGCGATCATTCACACCTGCCGCTTCTATTCCCCGATAAATTAATGGCACAGGCAGCCGGAGCAAAAACCGACGGTTGTCCGGTGCAAAATACAGGTAGTGGAGGACTCTAATCTATGTATTGGGCTCAAATTATTACTTATGTCTCGGTTATTGTTGCTTTCATCGCGATGGCGGCAAAAGTCCTGAGATATATGACGGCGCCGCAAAGTTTTCGGTGGGAGCTTTACCCGGTCCCGCATGAAAAGGGACGCGCCGAATATGGCGGTTCATATCTTGAAGAACTCGACTGGTGGAGCAAACCGCGTCACGCCGATTATTTCAATGAAATCAAGGAAATGATGGAAGAAATTCTCTTTCTTAAGGGAGTCTATCATAATAATAAGAAAGTCTGGATATCTTCTCTTCCTTTTCACCTCGGCTTGTATCTGGTCATAGGATGGCTGCTTTTGCTGCTCCTGGGTGGAATTCTCGAGATCGCCGGAGTGCCATTTGGTGCCGATGCCGGAACGTTTGCATTAGTTATCCATTATCTGACAATTATCTTAGGGTATGCCGGCTTGATTATGGCTGGAATCGGAGCCATCGGGTTGTTAATCTGGAGAGCTTCAAATAAGGCTCAGCGCAATTACAATGCCCCTGCCGATTATTTTAATTTGATTATATTTATAGTCGTGGTGGGTGTGACGCTTACCGCTCAATGGGGGGCGGATCCCGCTTTCGGCGTTCTTCGCAATTATGTCGGCTCGCTGGTGACTTTCTCCGCCGTTGCCGATTTATCTTTGTTAATGACTGTCGAAATCGTCCTGGTATCCCTGCTTATTATGTACATACCGCTGACCAGGATGTCGCACTTCGTGGCCAAGTACTTTCTTTATCATTCGGTGCGCTGGAATGACGAACCCAATGAACGCGGCAGCAAGATAGAAAAACATATCATGGAGCTGCTCAATGAAAAGGTCGGCTGGAACGGCGCGCATGTCAAAACCGGTAAATCATGGGCCGAAGTAGTACAGGAGTCAGGCAATGAGCAATAAAGATACGAGAATCAAAGATATTGGAAAGAAGACTGATCAGTTATACAGACTGGACCTGAAAGATCTGCCGAAACTTCCTTTCCCATACGAAGACTGGGAAGATACCCCGGTTCCGGAAGTAACCGAAGCCAAAAGAAAAGGCAAGAATATTTCCCTCGACGGATTTCTTAATGTCGTGGTCCCTGAGCCGGAAACCGAGGCCGAAAAAGAGGCCATGGTCGCCAAATTTCTGGAAGGTCTCCGCAAACTTCTTACAAAGGAAAACAACTGGACCTTCCTGAAACCATTTATGCTGTCTCTTGACAATTGCGTCAAGTGCAACACCTGTTCCGAGGCCTGTCCCATTTTCGAAATGAGCGGCCGGGCCGAAATTTATCGTCCCTTGTTCCGGTCCGATATACTTCGAAGAATCATAAAAAAATATATCTCGCCCGGCGGAAAATTGACCGCCAAATTCACCGGGGCCGATATTGATTTGAACTGGGATACCATCGCTCGACTGGCGCAGTTGGCCTATCGATGCAATCTATGCCGCCGCTGTGCCCAAACCTGTCCGATGGGGGTCGACAATGGTTTGATCGCCCGCGAAATCAGAAAACTATTCAGCCAGGAATTAAATATCTCGCCCGCCGAATTGCATACCGAAGGAACCATCAAGCAGCTTAAAACCGGTTCATCGACCGGTATCACCCCGACCGCTTTGATGGATGTTATTGAGTTCATTGAAGAGGATATTACCGATCGCACCGGTCTTAACATAAAAATTCCCTTCGACAAATCAGGAGCCGATATTCTATTGATCCACAATGCCGGCGAATTTCTCTCATGGCCGGAGAATATCGAAGCCTTCGCCATTATTTTTGAAATGGCGGGAATAAGCTGGACCCTGTCCAGCGATATGGTGGGTTATGATTCGGTCAACTATGGTCTTTTTTATGATGATGTTCAACTTGCCAAAGTAACTCTGAAGCATGCCGAAGTCGCAAAAAAACTGGGTGTGAAGAAAGTCGTCGCCGGAGAATGTGGCCATGCCCATAAGGCCATCATGCCGATCGCCGATCGCATCTGGCTGGGGGAAAGCAACATTCATCGCGAATCCTGCATGGTGACCCTCGAAGATATTGTCATGAATGGAAAAGTAAAGGTCGATCCATCGCGTAATGAATTCCCGGTTACCCTGCATGACCCGTGTAATATGACTCGTTCCATGGGTATTGTCGAGCCGCAGCGGCGAGTCCTCAAAAAAATCTGTCCGCAGTTCCGTGAGATGACCCCGCATGGCGTCAATAATTACTGTTGCGGAGGCGGCAGCGGCTTTGCCATCATGCAATCGAATAATTTCCCCAACTGGCGGAATCTGCTCCCGGGACGAAAGAAATTCACACAGATCCTGAATGCCTTCACGAGGGAAGAGCTTTCACCCGACGTTCATAAATATGTCTGCGCCCCATGTTCCAACTGCAAGGGCCAGATTCGGGATCTGTTGACATATTATGATGCCTGGGAAAAAGCCGGAATATTATATGGCGGCCTGGTGGAACTGGTCGTTAATGCCATGACCGATGTCCGTGAAGGATTCCATGAGTGGGATTTTCATTGATGATATGAAATAAGCTGTGACACATTGCAGCATTTTTTCAATAATGGACGATGTGAGTCTTTGCGATAAAACTCATATCGTCCTTTTTTTAAGCTGAAGCTAAAAATAAAAGCTGATCTTGAGCATACGAGGAGAATTCTCGCCGGTTGTCTGATTCTTTTCTGCTTCTCCAAAAAACCACATTAACTCAGCCATGAGAGAGCCCGCCAGGGCGCCGATGACTACATCCGAAAGGTAATGCTTATAAGCATGCAAACGCGACCATCCCACCATCGAGGCCCAGCCGTATAAAATGGTCGGTGACAGCCATCGCCAGTTTTTATATGTATCGGCCGATAATTCGCGCCGCAATGTCGACCGAATTCGATGATTGAGAAAACTCACCGAAAAAAAGGCGCTGGATGTATGCCCGGAATAAAATGACGCCCGGTCAAATGAAGAATAGGCTTTTGTATAAGATTTATTTTGTTCCTGCTCAATCTTGTAATAGGGGCGGGGACGGGCGATCAATCCTTTGAATATGTCGTTGATCCCTTTATTGGCCAGCATCCCGCTGGTGTATAAGAACAAATCCTGCATGGATATCTCTTCCATCTGTTCACCCGGCCATCCGAGATCTACGGCTACAAGCGCTATCCCGCCTGCCACCGGGGTCACCGCCGAACCGAAATCGCTGTCAAGAAAATTGCTTTTGCCGGAATAATATCTTCCCCCCACGAAACGCTGCAGTGAAACTTCAAAAGGTAATGGCTCTTCGTACAATGAATGTCTGGCCGAATCGACATTAGTAAACAATCGGCCTCCCGCAAACAGCCCCAGCGTGCCGGCACTGATTCCTGCAACTTCGCCGGATGTAAGAAAGACCTTCTCGGCATGAACAGTTGTTGCGATAATTATTGCCGCAAAAAGTACTGATGTGGTCAATTGATTCATTTGTCTCATACCCGACAGAATACCTATTGGGGGGCCGGTAACATTTCTTTACTTGTAGAAGCCTGCTTTAATATTAATAAGATAAAATGACAGGAAAATCAACTGTTCCGCATTTGAATATCCACTTTGATTTTCATTTGCCATAATTTGACCGCGTCTTCGCATATTTCAAAAGAATTGACTTGATTTTAGAGTCCTGACCTGATTAACATAAAGTTCTAACACGCTCTTAACAAAAACCTAATCTTTCGGGCGGATATATCATTAATGAAAAGCGGCTTAATCGAATTTTAATGTTATTGCCGCGGAGGGGCATATGTCAAAAGAAACGATACTCATCGTGGAAGATGAGGAAGACATTCAGGAGCTTATAAGATATAATCTTGCCCGTGAGGGCTTTCAGCCCATTAGTGCGTTTTCGGGCGAGGATGCCCTTAGTTCCGTCAGCGGCAAACAACCCGACCTGATTCTGTTGGATTTGATGCTGCCCGGAATCGACGGCCTCGAAATCTGCCGGCAATTAAAAAGCGATCAAAAAACCGCCCATATTCCCATTATCATGGTGACTGCCAAAGGGGAAGAGGCCGATATCGTTGCGGGACTGGAACTGGGGGCGGATGATTATCTCACCAAGCCTTTCAGTCCGAGAGTGTTACTGGCCCGAACCAAGGCGGTCTTGCGTCGTAAATCGAGTGAAACAAAAACCGTGGAGGCTGTGTTAAATGTTTCGGGTTTATTAGTACACCCGGGGCGAAGAGAGGTTCAGGCCAATGGGCAGAAAGTCGATTTGACCTATACCGAATTTCAGATACTGCATCTTCTTGTCAGGCGCCGGGGATGGGTATTTACGAGATATCAGATTGTGAATGAAATTAAGGGCGAGGATTATCCCGTGACCGATCGGTCGGTTGATGTCCAGATTGTCGGCCTGAGAAAAAAACTTGGCGAATACGGAACGCTGATTGAAACCGTACGCGGAGTCGGCTACAGATTTAAGGAAGAATGATGAGCACTCGCAAGCTTCTGTGGCAGTTGTATGTTCCATTTCTCGCGATCCTGATTATATCATTAGTGATTGTTCTGTGGTACGCATCCAGTTCTCTAAGCGGCTTCTTTATGAACAAGACACGGGAAGTCCTCGAGGTCAGGGCTCAGCTTATCAGGGATCAGATTCAGAATTATATCCTTAATGAGAATTTGGATTCCCTGGATGTCCTGTGCAAGGATCTGGGGCGGAAAACTTCTACTCGCATTACAATTATATTATCAGATGGTACAGTAGTCGGCGATTCCGAAAGCGATCCTGCAAAGATGGAAAATCATGCCAATCGTCCTGAATTGGCCGCGGCGCTTGCCGGAAAAACCGGTATTGAAACCCGTTTCAGCAATACCTTGCAGCAAAATTTGATGTACGTCGCCATACCGCTTTATGAAAATAACAGCATTATCGGCGCCGTTCGGACAGCGATATCGGTTTCTGCTATCGATCGTGAGTTGTCCGGTATCAGTCTGGGAATTATCCTGAGCGGTATTATTGTGGCAATTGTTGCGGCAGTCCTGAGTCTTGGTATTTCCCGCAAAATGAGCCGTCCGCTGGTGGAATTGAGCGAAGGAGCGAGGCGCTTTGCGTCCGGAGAATTCAATTACAAACTGCCGGTACCGGATACCGAGGAAATTCGCGACCTGGCCGAAGCCATGAACCAAATGGCCCGTCAGCTCGACGAACGTATCCGGACCATTATTAGACAACGTAATGAACAGGAAGCTATTCTGGCCAGCATGACCGAAGGGGTCATTGCCGTTGATAACAAAGAAATAGTCCTGGATATAAATGATGCCGCCGAAAAGCTGTTTGGTGCTGAAAGGAAAAATATCGAGGGCCGGAGCATTCAGGAGGCAATCCGCAATTCCGACCTGCATCGAGTGGTCGCAGAAACGCTTGCTTCAACCGCACCGATCGAACAGGAAATTACAATCAGCGCCGACGGCGATCGCTTTCTTCGAGCCAACGGAACCCCGCTTCTGGATGCTTCTCAGAATAGAATCGGCGCCTTGATCGTACTCAATGACATGACCCGACTCAGGCACCTTGAAAATGTCAGGCGGGAATTTGTAGCCAATGTTTCCCATGAACTGAAAACACCGATCACATCAATCAAAGGCTTCGTGGAGACCCTGCTCGACGGGCCAATGAAAAATGATCCCGATTCCGAAAAATTCTTAAGAATTATTGCCCGCCAGGCTGATCGACTCAATGCCATTATCGAGGATATTTTAAGCCTTTCCCGCATAGAACAGGAGAGTGAAGAAGATCGTATCGAAATGGAAGAAGGGGTGGTAAAGGCGATTATAGAGGCGGCCGTGCAATCATGCGAAATCAAAGCTAAAGAAAAACATATAAAGATTAACCAGTCCTGCAGTGCCGACATAAGGGCCATGATGAATGCTCCGCTTCTCGAGCATGCCGTTGTCAATCTTATCGATAACGCCATAAAATATAGTGAAGATGGCAAGGAAATAACGGTGGGGTGCAGGCAAGCCGGCGATGAAATATGTTTAAGCGTAGTCGATGAGGGCATCGGTATAAGCCGCTCGCATATACCGCGCCTGTTTGAGCGATTTTATCGGGCCGATAAAGCCAGAAGCCGTAAAATGGGCGGAACCGGCCTGGGACTGGCGATCGTGAAACATATTGTACTGGCCCACGGCGGTACGGTCGATGTCGAAAGCGAGCCTGGCCGGGGCAGCACCTTTACAATCCGCTTCCCGGCCAAATATTCCGGCAAATAAGCGGATTTCTATATTTTACATAAAATCTAATAAATTCTTGATAAATTAAGATTTTACAATAACTTAATGAAACGTAATATCATAATGATCATTTAGCAGTTCCCTAACATTTCTCTAACAATTCAACAGTTAAATGTTACGAAATGAACAAGAAAACATGACCGGAATGACATGAAATTGAATCCCGCTGGCAAAAGCTCGACAGGGGGAGGTGGCCTGAAGAAAACCGACATTATGGAGCCCGGGATTAGTTCCTAATTTCGTAAATATTATGCGATTAAAATCAGGGGAAGAATAAAGTGAAAAAAGTTATCATCAACATTACTGTGGTTATACTGGCCTTCTTTGTGGGGGCCAATGCTGATGAAACCAAGAAATCGCCTCTTGACGGCATCAAAATCAGCTCATTGGCTTATTTTGACTACTCCAACGGCAAAACCGGTTTGGCCAATGATAAAGACACCACATATAATCAGTTCAGTCTTACGCGGGGATATTTCACGCTCGAAAAGAAAATGGAATTCTGGATCGGCATGCGTCTGACCATGGATCTTACACAGGACGACAAAGGCGATTACAAAATACGCCAGAAATACTTTTATGGCACTTTAATGCCGAATGATGCCGGATTTTTTACCGCTATCAAGGCTGAATTGGGGCTGGGTCACATTCCGTGGCTTGATTTTGAGGAGCATATAAATCCTTATCGCTGTCAGGGCACCATGTTTATCGAACGGGCCGGTGTTCTCAACTCGGCCGACCTCGGTGTGAGCCTTCAGGGCGGCTTCGGCGGGAAACTGGAAGATGCCGCCGGGAAAACCGGTAACAGCCATTATGACGGCCGTTTCGGAAGTTGGCAGGTCGGTGTCTATAATGGAAGCGGATACCACGCCAAAGAAAATAACAACAATAAAGTCGGCGAACTCCGGCTCACGGTGCGTCCGCTGGCCGATGTCGCTCCCGGATTGCAGGTGAGTTATTTCGGTATTCTTGGAAAAGGCAACCTTCCCGATACTCTTGAAATTCCTGATTATTTTGTCCATCTGGGTATGCTCAGTTATGAACACCCGATGTTTATACTGACCGCGCAGTATCTTATGACCGAAGGCAATGCCAAGGGTGAGTGGATCGATTCTACCGGCAAGGCTCTTAAAACTCAGGGCTACTCCGTTTTCGCCAATGTTAAAATTCCGAGTACCGATAACAAATTCTCGGTATTCGGACGTTATGACCATTTTGACACCGATTCCGATAATAAGCTGGCTTCCGACAAAACCGCCTACAACATGCTCATCGGCGGCGTTTCGTATGATCTCTATAATGGGAACCTGGTCATGTTGACGTTTGAAACGACGGATTATGGAGACAATGTCGGCGGTATGGGCAAGGTCCCATCGGTCGGCAAGAATTTCGGCAAGGATCAAAAAATTCAAGTTGTCTATCAAATAAGTATATAAAAGTATCCTCAGGAGATTTTGGATGAAAAAGACAATTATTCTTATGACAGCCATGGTGATACTTGCTGCCTTCGATATGTTGATGGCCGGCAGTACTGTCACCATTAAGGGTTCCGATACCCTCATTCGGCTTGGTCAACGCTGGGCCGAGGAATATATGAAAGAAAATCCCGGTGCCGTTATTCAGGTATCCGGCGGCGGTTCCGGAACCGGTATTGCCGCTCTTCTCAACGGCAGCACCGATATTTGCGAGGCTTCTCGCGATATGAAAGAGAAAGAATACAAGCAGGCTGAAGCGGCCGGCGTCAAGCCGTATCGTGTCTCGGTTGCCCTTGATGGCATCGCGGTATTTCTTCATGAAAGCAATCCGGTCGGCAGCCTCAATTTCGCACAACTCAAAGGAATCTATACCGGTGCTATCACAAACTGGAAAGAGGTCGGCGGCAAAGATTCCAGGATCATTCTATACAGCCGAGAAAATAATTCAGGAACATATGCCTTCTTTAAGGAGCATGTCCTGGACGGCGAAGACTATTCCGATTATACCCAGACCCTTCCCGGCACTGCGGCCGTTGTTAATGCCGTTTCCAAAGATATAAACGGTATCGGCTATGGCGGTATCGCCTGGGCCAAAGGTGTCAAATATGCCGCCGTTAATAAAGACGAAAAGGATAAGGCAATTCTGCCTTCAATGGAAACAATCTCCAATGGAACCTACCCCGTTTCCCGTGAGCTCTACTGGTTCTTTAATGGAAAGCCGGCCGGCCAAATACAGAAACTGGTTAACTGGGCCCTCTCCGAGAACGGCCAGAAAATAGCGGCAGGAATTGATTATATCCCGCTGCCCAGGGAACTGGCCAAGAAAAATATGGTTAAGTAAGGATATAAAATTAAAATTTCTCTTTTCTCTCTCACTTGGGGGTGGTTATTTCTGCCGCCCCGAATAATATGAAAAGAAAAAATGCAGGAACTTAAATTTAAACCAAAATCGAAACTTCGGGAATTCATGGGGGAGAAATTTATCGCTGTCAATGCCATGGCAGCTTTAATAGCTATATTACTAATATTTGTTTTCATTTTTAAGGAAGCAATTCCCATTTTTACTGACCAGGAGATTAAGGAAGAGGCCAGCCTCGATAAAATGACTTTTAAGCAGGAATATTATGAAGGCCGTGCCCCAAAATTTTCCTGGCAGCCCAACTCCGATGTGCCAAAATATTCATTGTACCCATTATTTTTGGGTACCATAAAAACGGCATTGATTGCCATGCTGTTTGCCGTTCCGCTCGGCGTCGGCGCTGCGATATACTCATCCGAGTTTGCCTCGCAAAGAGTCAGGGAACTGATCAAACCTGTAATTGAAATGCTGGCCGCCATACCTTCGGTCGTCCTCGGCTTTTTCGCCCTTCTGGTGCTGGCCACTTTTCTGCAAAATGTATTCGGATTGACTTTCCGGCTGAATGTGCTCAATGCCGGTATCGCCCTGGGGCTGGCGGTGATCCCGATTGTCTTCACGGTTGCTGAAGATGCCATGACATCGGTTCCGAGATCCCTCCGCGAGGCGGCCACCGCTCTTGGCGCCAATCCCTGGCAGGTTTCGCTGACCATGGTATTTCCGGCCGCACTTCCCGGTATCGCCGCAGGTGTGGTCCTTGGTTTCGGGCGCGCCATCGGCGAAACTATGATCGTCCTGATGGCTTCGGGAAACGCCGCCATTATTTCGGCCAGTTTTTTGGAATCGGCCAGGACTTTTTCCGCCACTATCGCCGCCGAACTGGCCGAGGTTGTCTTCGGAAGCGCCCATTACAGCGTCCTCTTTTTTATAGGCACGTTGCTGTTTATCTTCACTTTTATCATAAACCTCAGCGGGGAAATGGTCTTGACCAGGGTTAAAGAACGAATACAGGGTAAGACAAGATGAGTACCCTGCCGCAAATATCGCCAATCGTATTGATAGATGCGACTCAACCTTTGAACTTCAAACCGAAGTCCAGCGGATATATTCCCAAAGGATTGACCCTGTTTGCCGCCCTCTTGATAATTGCCATATTGGCCATAATAATGGGCAATATAATTATAGGTGGTGCGGGGAACATCAGTCTGGAGTTTCTGACTCACCCGCCTGAAAATGGCATGGAAGCCGGGGGAATTTTTCCGGCTATTTTCGGGACGGTGTTTCTTGTCCTGATAATGGTCATCGCCGTCGTGCCCGTTGGCGTTTTTACGGCCATCTATCTGCATGAATACACGCGGCCCGATTCCAAAATCACAAGACTGATTCGCGTGGCCGTCAATAATCTGGCCGGCGTTCCTTCGATTGTTTTCGGACTTTTCGGCCTTGGCTTTTTTATAGGATTCGTCGGCGGCGGGATCGATAAAGTCTTTTTCGGATCCGAGGGGCCGGTCTGGGGACAGCCCGCCATAATTTGGGCCGCCTTGACACTGGCTTTGCTGACCCTTCCGGTGGTGATAATTTCGACCGAAGAAGCTCTTAGAACCATACCGGGCGAATTGAAAGAAGCCAGTTATGCCCTTGGAGCCACCAAACTCCAAACCATCCGGCGCATTATTATCCCCCAGGCTCTGCCCGGAATTCTGACCGGTTCCATTCTGGCTGTCGGCCGCGGAGCCGGGGAAGTGGCCCCGATCATGTTTACCGGGGCGGCCTATTATCTGCCCTACCTGCCGTCAAAATTAAACGACCAGTTTATGGAACTGGGATATCATACTTATGTCATGGCGACGCAGTCGCCCGATGTCGAGAAGACCAAGCCGATTCTATATGGAACCGTCCTGGTTCTTCTGTTGTTGACATTCTTGTTGAATCTGGTGGCGATTCTTATACGCTCCCGAATCAGGAAAAGACGCGCGAATGCATAAAGAGATTACTGAGAATAATATTGTGACCGAGAAGCCCGCAGTAAAAGGGAAGAAAACGGAAATCAGGAAAGACAAGCCTGAATTTATAATGACCGTGGAAAAATTGAATTTTTACTATGGTCGTAATCAGGTTTTGTTCGATGTCTCTCTTGATTTCGAAAAAAATATGGTGACCGCTCTGATAGGTCCTTCCGGCTGCGGCAAATCGACATTTTTGCGCACCCTTAACCGGATGAACGAGACGATCCCGGGAACCAGAATGGAAGGGATTGTCAGACTGGAAGGTATTGATATCTATAAGGATGTCAGGGACGCATCGGCCATCAGGACCAGAATCGGAATGGTTTTCCAGAAGTCCAATCCGTTCCCCAAGTCGATTTATGAGAATGTCGCCTATGGTTTGAAAGTTAACGGCATAAGTGATAAGAGGCTGATACGCGATGTGGTCGAGGATTCGCTCCAACGAGCCTTTCTGTGGGACGAGGTCAAAGATAAACTCGACACCAGCGCTTACATGCTGTCGGGCGGCCAGCAGCAGCGGCTGTGTATCGCCCGGGCCCTGGCCATCAGGCCGGAGGTTATCCTCATGGATGAGCCGGCTTCGGCGCTGGATCCGATTTCGACGGCCAAGATTGAGGATCTTGTGGGCGAGCTCAAAAAAAATTATACTATTATAATTGTGACTCACAACATGCAGCAGGCGGCCCGTATTTCCGATTATACCGCCTTCTTCTATGAGGGAGTCATGGTGGAATTTGATGAGACCGGCAGGATGTTCACCAAGCCCGAGAAGAAAAAAACCGAAGATTATATCACCGGCCGGTTTGGTTGATATAAAAGGAGCCATATTATGGCCAAACATTTGCGCAATGAAATCGAAAAATTGAAACGGAAAATTCTGTCCCTCAGCGCCAAAGTCGAAGAGAGCGTTCATATTGCCGTCAAGTCCTTTATCGAAAGGGACCAGGTGATGGCGCGCAAGGGGATGGATGGCGACTATGAAATCGATCAGATGGAGGTCGATGTCGAAGAAGAGTGCCTGAAGTTACTGGCCCTTTATCAGCCGGTGGCCAATGACCTGAGGTTCATTATCGCCGTTCTTAAAATCAATAATGATCTTGAGCGAATCGGCGACCTGGCCTCGAATATTGCCACCGGAACCATGCATCTTGCCTGCCGCGATAATATCGAGATCCCGTTTGACCTGCATAAAATGACCCACAAAGTGCAGGCGATGCTTAAGAAAAGTATCGACTCGCTGGTAAATCTCGATGCTCATCTGGCCCATGAAGTGTGCCTGGCCGATGATGAGATTGATGATTTACACCGGCAGATGTATAAAATTATTGAAGAAAAAATACCCCAATATCCCGACAGCCTTGATTGCTTGATACGGTTCTTGTCGACCTCCCGCCAGTTGGAGCGCATTGCCGATCATGTTACCAATATTGCCGAAGATGTTATTTATATGATCGAGGGAGAGATATATCGTCATCGCCTCGACGAATACAAGGTAATTAAGGATAATGATAAATAGGCGATATTTCGTCAAAATGATAATATAAAGAATCCTTTTGTAATAAAGACCGCCTATAGAAATTCTGGCGGTCTTTCTATTTTCCGGATATAAAAATTTGCAATCACCCTTTTGTAGTTTTCATATACGATTTCTTTAATTTATTTACGAATGGCACTCAACTTTTTAACCTTTGGAACAGTCATACGTATAACAAACAGATGCTTAAATAAGAAATAGTTTTGAAGTGGAAGGATTCATATATGAATGTGAATGACCACCGCGGAATTCAAAATAAAGTAAGAGAGCATTATGGTAAGGTCGCCAAAGGTAAAACCGGACCTTGCTGTAATCCTCATGTCAAGTGTTGTGGCGACGCCGACATGGCTGTCCTGGCCGGTGAATTATCAAAAGGACTGGGTTATTCGAACGGCCAGTTGAAAACCGTCCCGGAAAATTCCAACCTGGGTCTTGGCTGCGGCAACCCGATTGCCATTGCCGAACTTAAGGAAGGTGAAACCGTTCTGGATCTCGGCAGCGGCGGCGGTTTCGATTGCTTCCTGGCTTCACAGAAAGTTGGTTCTGCCGGCCAGGTCATTGGTGTCGATGTCACGCCGGAAATGGTTGCCCTGGCCCGCAAGAATGCCGCCAGCGGCAAGTTTGAGAATGTCGAGTTCCGTTATGGAGAAATCGAACGCTTGCCCATAACCGGAGAATCTATCGACGCCATTATGTCGAATTGTGTTATCAATCTTTCACCGGACAAACAGAGAGTTTTTGCCGAAGCTTATCGGGTTCTCAAACGCGGGGGGAGACTGACGGTTTTTGATGTCGTCGCCGTGGCGCCGCTGCCGGAACAGATTGCGACCGATCTGGAGGCCTATGTCGGCTGTGTCGCCGGGGCCATGTTGATAGATGATTTGGTCGATATTCTCGAGAGCGTCGGGTTTACCGGTGTTTCTGTCGAGCCGCAATGTCAGAGCCGCGAGTATATCAGGGAATGGATGCCCGGCATGCATGTCGAAGACTATGTTGTTTCGGCGGTCATCAGGGCCGTCAAACCGCTTTGATCGCATTATGGGGTGAACGTAACCCGGGCGACCGGGGGGCGTAGAGTCAAGCCGGATGGACTTCTCCGGGCGCTGCCAAAAAAAGTTGGGCCGGATCAAAAGAATCCCTTGACATTAAAAATTAAAGTATTATTTTCACGGGCCGATTATGATAAAGGCGAAATGTATAGAGTATGGATTATAAGGAACATAAGATGCCAGTCAATTGTTATAAAAGAACGCGGAAAGAAATAGCAAAAGAATTTAAATATTCACGAAGATTTTGCTTGACAGCCGTATATTGATTGGTTATACTACAATGCTGTCTTGTATAGCCAGCAATTTTTTTGCCGATTTGTTCTTTGAAAACTTAATAGTAAGCCAAGAGCGGAAAAGATAAATTTTCCGCAATAGTGTGGGTCTCAAGATGTTAAATAAACATTTGTGAGATCGTCAATAAATCAGAACAACGAAGTGTTCGAGAGGACAATCTTCGAATTATTAAAGCGCTAATAAGAGCTTATAATATTTACGGAGAGTTTGATCCTGGCTCAGAACGAACGCTGGCGGCGTGCTTAATACATGCAAGTCGTACGAGAAAGTCTGGCTTCGGCCGGGCAAGTAAAGTGGCGAACGGGTGAGTAACACGTGGGTAATCTGCCTTTGAGTTTGGGATAAGCCTCCGAAAGGGGGTCTAATACCGAATGATATCTTTGGATGGCATCTTTCAAAGATCAAAGAAGGGGCAACCTTTCGCTCATAGATGAGCCCGCGCACCATTAGCTTGTTGGTAGGGTAACGGCCTACCAAGGCTGCGATGGTTAGCCGGCCTGAGAGGGTGATCGGCCACACTGGGACTGAGATACGGCCCAGACTCCTACGGGAGGCAGCAGTAGGGAATATTGCGCAATGGACGAAAGTCTGACGCAGCAACGCCGCGTGGATGATGAAGCTCCTTGGAGTGTAAAATCCTGTCAGTGGGGAAGAAACGGCTGAGGAGTAACTGCCTCAGCTCTGACGGTACCCGCAGAGGAAGTTCCGGCCAACTCCGTGCCAGCAGCCGCGGTAATACGGGGGGAACGAGCGTTGTTCGGATTCACTGGGCGTAAAGGGCGTGTAGGCGGATTTTCAAGTCAAATGTGAAAACCGGCGGCTCAACCTCCGGCCTGCATTTGAAACTGTTAATCTTGAGTACGGAAGAGGAGAGTGGAATTCCAGGTGTAGCGGTGACATGCGTAGATATCTGGAAGAACACCGGTGGCGAAGGCGGCTCTCTGGTCCGATACTGACGCTGAGGCGCGAAAGCTAGGGGAGCAAACAGGATTAGATACCCTGGTAGTCCTAGCCGTAAACGATGGGCACTAGGTGTTGGGGGTGTCGACTCCCTCAGTGCCGAAGCTAACGCATTAAGTGCCCCGCCTGGGGAGTACGGTCGCAAGGCTGAAACTCAAAAGAATTGACGGGGGCCCGCACAAGCGGTGGAGTATGTGGTTCAATTCGAGGCAACGCGAAGAACCTTACCTGGGTTTGACATACACCGGACAACGTCTGAAAGGACGTCTCCCCTTCGGGGGTCGGTGAACAGGTGCTGCATGGCTGTCGTCAGCTCGTGCCGTGAGGTGTTGGGTTAAGTCCCGCAACGAGCGCAACCCCTACCCTTAGTTGCCATCAGGTAATGCTGGGAACTCTAGGGGGACTGCCAGTGATAAGCTGGAGGAAGGTGGGGATGATGTCAAGTCATCATGGCCCTTACGCCCAGGGCTACACACGTACTACAATGGCCGGTACAGAGGGCTGCAATGCCGCGAGGTGGAGCTAATCCCTAAAACCGGTCTCAGTTCAGATTGGAGTCTGCAACTCGACTCCATGAAGTCGGAATCGCTAGTAATCGCATATCAGCACGATGCGGTGAATACGTTCCCGGGCCTTGTACACACCGCCCGTCAAGCCACGGAAGTTGGGAGCACCCGAAGTCGTTTGCCTAACCGCAAGGAAGGCGGCGCCTAAGGTGAAACTGATGACTGGGGCTAAGTCGTAACAAGGTAGCCGTAGCGGAAGCTGCGGCTGGATCACCTCCTTTCTAAGGAGATGGTGTCGGCTATGAACTTGGTTCATGGGTCGGCACGATCACGTCGACCACTATTGCAGATTTGTCTTTCTGCTCTGGCTTGCTATTGTTATAAAGTTTTTTGGGCTTCAGTAGGGGTTCAAGCTTTTGGGCCTATAGCTCAGTTGGTTAGAGCGCGCGCCTGATAAGCGCGAGGTCAGTGGTTCAACTCCACTTAGGCCCAGATTAGAACGGGGATGTAGCTCAGTTGGGAGAGCGGTGGCTTTGCAAGCCACAGGTCACCGGTTCGATCCCGGTCATCTCCAGTATATAGAAACTGTTCTTTGACAACTTCATATTAATACGTTTGTGCTAATCTTAATCATCTTAAGATTAGCCAAGTGGGCATCTTGCAATAGGTTGCACAGTGTACCTTTGGATAATTTACGAAAATGTTTTCGATCAAGTTACTAAGGGCATATGGTGGATGCCTTGGCACGAGTAGGCGATGAAGGACGTGGTAAGCTGCGATAAGCTTCGTCTAGGCGCAAACAGCCTGTAAGACGGAGATCTCCGAATGGGGCAACCCATCCCGGGTCATACTGGGATATCGGCCGCTGAATACATAGGCGGTCGAAGCGAACGAAGGGAACTGAAACATCTTAGTACCTTCAGGAATAGAAAGTAATAACGATTCCCTGAGTAGCGGTGAGCGAAAGGGGAACAGCCCAAACCGATTGGCGCGCTAAAGCCTGCATGCGTTGCGCTGTCGGTGTTGTGGGAATTGAATGTGGCTCGAATGCAGTTGGGCCGGGAAGTTACAAACTGTCTGTCTAGCTGAATAATCTGGAACGTTTAGCGATACAGGGTGACAGCCCCGTAAGCGAAAGGCTGACAGCTTCCTAGTTTGATCTCCCAAGTATCACCGGTTAAGTGGAGTCCGGTGTGAATCCGCCTGGACCATCAGGTAAGGCTAAATACTAACTCGTGACCGATAGTGAACTAGTACCGTGAGGGAAAGGTGAAAAGAACCCCGGGAGGGGAGTTAAAAGAACCTGAAACCGTATGCCTACAAGCTGTCGGAGGAATGGTTTTTCTTCGGAGAAACCGGACTGACGGCGTGCCTATTGAATAATGATCCGACGACTTACTTCTCTGTCGCGAGGATAAGCCAAACACTGGTGAATCCGTAGCGAAAGCGAGTCTGAATAGGGCGATTAGTGGCAGGGAGTAGACCCGAAACCAGGTGATCTATGCATGGCCAGGATGAACTCTCGGTAAAACGAGATGGAGGTCCGAACACACCAACGTTGAAGAGTTGGGTGATGAGCTGTGCATAGGGGTGAAAGGCCAATCAAACCTGGAAATAGCTGGTTCTCCTCGAAATAGCTTTAGGGCTAGCCTCAGGCTATAGTGTGATGGAGGTAGAGCACTGAATGGGTTAGGGGCCCCACAAGGTTACCAACCCCAATCAAACTCCGAATGCCATCACATGTTCCCTGGGAGTCAGGCAGTGGGGGATAAGCTTCATTGCCGAGAGGGAAACAACCCAGACCGCCAGCTAAGGTCCCCAAGTCATGCTAAGTGTAAAAGGAAGTGAGATCACTAAAACAGCTAGGATGTTGGCTTAGAAGCAGCCATCATTTAAAGAAAGCGTAATAGCTCACTAGTCTAGTGCTCTTGCGCCGAAAATGTACGGGACTATGCATGGCACCGAAGCTGCGGACTTCGACTTCGGTCGAAGTGGTAGAGGAGCATTCTGTGCTGGCTGAAGGTTGGTCGTGAGACCGGCTGGACGGCACAGAAGAGATTATGTCGGAACGAGTAGCGATAAGGCGGGTGAGAATCCCGCCCACCGAAAACCTAAGGTTTCCTGGGGAAGGGTCGTCCGCCCAGGGTTAGTCGGTTCCTAAGCCGAGGTCGAAAGGCGTAGGCGATGGAAAACAGGTTAAATATTCCTGTACCGGCGGAGACGCGTTATACCTATGGGGTGACGCAGGAGTGACGGTCAGTCTCGTGATGGTTTACGAGATCTAAGCCTGTAGGTGGGAAGCGCAGGTAAATCCACGCTTCTAACACCGAGAGGTGATGGGGATGGCTTCGGCCTATAAACTGACCTTAATCAGACTGCCAAGAAAAACCTCTATGGAAGTTTCTCTGTCGACCGTACCGCAAACCGCCACAGGTAGGTGAGGAGAATATCCTAAGGTGCGCGAGCTAACCCACGTTAAGGAACTAGGCAAAATTACCCCGTAACTTCGGGAGAAGGGGTGCCGCTAGTATGTGAACTCACTCGCTGAGCGAGCTGAACGCGGCCACAGAGAAGAGGCGCTGATGACTGTTTACTAAAAACACATGTCTCTGCAAAGTCTCATAAGACGACGTATAGGGACTGATACCTGCCCGGTGCTGGAAGGTTAAGAGGAGAGGTCATTCCGTTCGCGGGAGAAGCTTTGAATCGAAGCCCCAGTAAACGGCGGCCGTAACTATAACGGTCCTAAGGTAGCGAAATTCCTTGTCGGGTAAGTTCCGACCTGCACGAATGGTATAACAATTGGCGCACTGTCTCAACGTGGGACTCGGTGAAACTGTAGCAGCGGTGAAGATGCCGCTTACCCGTATCGGGACGGAAAGACCCCGTGAACCTTTACTATAACTTGGCATTGATATTTGGTATAGCACGTGTAGGATAGGTGGGAGGCTATGAAGCTGGCTCGCTAGAGTCGGTGGAGCCACCGTTGAAATACCACCCTTGTTCTACTGGATATCTAACTTAAGACCTTGAATCAGGTCAAAGAACAGTGCCAGGCGGGTAGTTTAACTGGGGCGGTTGCCTCCCAAACTGTAACGGAGGCGTGCAAAGGTTCCCTCAAGCCGCGTGGTAATCGGCTGTAGAGTGCAAAGATATAAGGGAGCTTAACTGCGAGACCTACAAGTCGAGCAGATGCGAAAGCAGGTCTTAGTGACCCGGTGGTTGCGAATGGAAGCGCCATCGCTCAACGGATAAAAGGTACTCCGGGGATAACAGGCTTATCTCCTCCGAGAGTCCATATCGACGAGGAGGTTTGGCACCTCGATGTCGGCTCATCGCATCCTGGGGCTGGAGAAGGTCCCAAGGGTTTGGCTGTTCGCCAATTAAAGCGGTACGTGAGCTGGGTTTAGAACGTCGTGAGACAGTTCGGTCCCTATCTGATACGGGCGTAGGATACTTGAGGGGAGCTGACCTTAGTACGAGAGGACCAGGTTGGACCGACCGCCGGTGCACCTGTTGTCACGCCAGTGGCATAGCAGGGTAGCTGCGTCGGGAAGGGATAAGCGCTGAAAGCATATAAGCGCCAAGCCCACCCCAAGATTAGGTATCCCATCGCGTAAGCGATCTGAAGGCTCCTGGAAGAACACCAGGTTGATAGGTCACAGATGTAAGCACCGTAAGGTGTTGAGTCGAGTGATACTAATAAGCCGTGAGGCTTGATCGAATAAAATTTTCGACCATGAATTAATCAAAGGTCCCATTGTGCAATCTATTGAGAGATGTCCACAACCCAAACGTGTTAATATGTCGCTGAAAATCGATACCAAATTTTCGGTGGCTATGGAGGAGGGGTCACACCTGTTCCCATTCCGAACACAGCAGTTAAGCCCTTCATCGTCGATGGTACTGCTCCTGAGAGGGAGTGGGAGAGTAGAACGCCGCCGGATTTAAAATACAAAGCCCCGCTTTTCGAAGCGGGGCTTTTTTGTTGCTTAAATATCATTAGTCGAAAAATAAGAACATTCGAAAAAGCTGTTTCAGATATCTTCAATCCCCGTATTCAAAGCAAATCTGCGGGGCCGGGCCATTGTCGTAAAGATAATATATTATATATAAGACATCCAAAATATTAAGAGCGCCATCACAGGTGGCATCTATTAGCCTTATGTCCGGCTCCGGTGCCGGGCCGCCTTTGTAGAAGTAATTGATGATAAATGTCACATCAAGCATGTCGATCTGTCCGCTATTATTGGCATCGCCGCGGCAGACAGCCAGTAACGCCCGCAATGCATTCACCCTCCCCCAGCCATAGTATTGATCAAAACCCGGCAAATCGGCCTCTATTCCATAAGAGGGGCCAACCTGGTCCTCTGCCGAATATTTTATGATATCGTAGATCAGGTAGTTTGAGTCCGCCAAATCCGGCCTTCTTGACATTACCATTGCCGCAATGCCGGCCACCTGCGGGCAGGCCGCCGAAGTCCCGCCAAAATTGCAGGTGTAATCATAACCGATGGAATCTGCAAAAATTAAATCTTCGCCTCCGCACGAGTAGCAAAATGGCAAATATGGTGTTTGATAAAGAAATGGAGTATATCCTGAGTCCCCAGGCCTGTCCGTCGTCATAATTGAACCTGCAAGATATGCGTTCGGCCATCCTTCTGCAGGGTGTCTCACATTACCGGAAGGTGCCATTACATCGATGGTCGAGTCAAACTCGCTATACTCCCATCGGATATCAATACTATCAGTGGCGCCGACGGCCAGTACTTGAGGTGCGCGGGCAGGCCAGGCAACACGATTAAATCCTTCATTGCCAGCCGCAAAGAAAATGGCGCAACTTAATCCCTCAATGTTTGGATTAGTCAGTCGATTTAATGCATCTCCAATATTATCCGTATATGTCGCAAATGGATTTCCCCAGCTATTGCTGATAATATTCGCGCCCATTCTCCCTGCCTCGAGTAATGCATCAGCCAAGTCATCCTCTTTCAGAAAACGATTTGCATCATCCACGATTTTAATAAATATTAATTTGCATCCGGGAACTATACCGGCTATACCAAACTGGTTATGATCTGAAATTATTATTCCCGATACGGCAAAACCATGTCCGCATGAATCGCAAGTACCATAATTACAATTGGAATCAATGGAGGGAATATCTCTGTTGGCACCGGCCAAATCTAACGTATCTATCAAACCGTCTATTGGAAAGTCAGGATGATTTGTGATGCCATCGTCAAGAACGGCAATGGTAATTTCCGGATTTCCCTTTGTAATATCCCAGGCCTTATATGCCTCTATGTCTTTTCCAGGGAACTCTTCACCCCACTCATCCTCAAATACATATGGATTATACGCATACCACTGATATTGATAAAGCGGGTCGGAAGGATGTTCGAATTTGATATATTCCCTGCCGTAAAAAATAGGATGGCTGAATAAAATATCGTCTTCCCCATAAAGACGATTTGCAGTCTCCAGAACGGTTGCCTGAGCATCCGGAGTAACTGCAACATAACGAACATCGGACCTGTTCCGACTTCCGCCGACATCTAATAGATTATAGTAACCCAGCAATGAGTCATAGATCTCCTGCGTCAACCACGGTGCCTTTTTTATTACAATCCTGTCGGTAAAGGCTTCCTCACCACCTGCTTCATTAATAAAAACTGGTTGCGCCAATCTGATTGTGCTATCCTGATTTAGTACATCGATCAGACTATCAATATTTGTCTGCGTCTCCAGTTTAAAAATATAATAATCACCTCTAATAGTTTGCGGTGGGAGGTGAAGTTCCCCCGATTTAGTGGACACGGAGAAAGGATACTATTATTATGATTCTTTCTCATCCTGAGTCCCGAAGGACAGGAGGTGTTCAGATGTTG
>PGXB01000040.1 GCA_002838945.1 candidate division Zixibacteria bacterium HGW-Zixibacteria-1 | reverse complement strand
TTCGTCGTCATTCTACGCTGAATTATCTCAGCCCGGTTGACTTCGAACGGTTAAACCAACAACCTTATTTAATTGTCCAATAAAACAGGGCAAGATCAGTTTCTACCTACCCAGAATGCGCATGCTGTCAATCGGTAACGAGATGTCTATATTTTCCCACCAAAACCTTGCCAGAACACTATCTTTCTTTTCAAAATAACAACTGGGCATTTCTGAAAATAAGGATGGTACATCATAATACCAAATATCATATTCCGAGCCACTTGTATCAGCATAAGCCGGTTCACCAATAATTGCCACAATTTCCTTTTTCGACATTCCAGGCGTAATTCTTGAAAATAGATCCTCATAATAGTATGCTCTCTTGCGGTGTATTACTATACCAATAATAACAAACACCATAATAGATATTACTAAAACCAGAACAATTTTAGTTAATTTCTTGTGTTTCATCATCCTATTTTGTGCGCGGCAGACCCTTTATGGCACATGAAACCTGTCCACATCCGCCCGTCCCTCTTTTCCCTTCGATTTTTTGCCGGGCCGCCATTCAAAGATGGGGTAATCCACTTAAGGAAGATATGAAATTTTGAGGAAATAGCAAGGGGAAAATTGGGGCTGTCAGGTCACATTCCCCGCCGAAAGCGGGAAACAGGACCTGACAAGACATCAAATAGCAGGCTGTGGGGCACCCGGCAACATGGCTTCTTAAATGGCCGGGCCATAAGCGCACTCACATTTTTTGTTGAATTGCACAATGTCGTTTTTTATTTTATTTATGGAAATGTGGCCGGCACTTGCTGAATAATGCGGGAGGATCGTTTATGGCCGGCCCGGCTCTTTTGAAAAGATATCTAATAATCTAACTTTTATAATCGGGAGGTTTTTATGAAAAACCACGTTCTCAGAACCGCCGTCATTCTGGCCGTTATCATATTGCTGACGGGCGGTCTGGCGGTTAATGCCCAGAAACGCGGCTCGACGACTTCGGATATCAAGCCGTTTGTCTGGCTGCAGACCGGTCTATTGACCGAGGATGACAATGATACCAGTCCCTCATTTATTTTCAGGAGCGCCCGCTTTGGATTTTTCGGTGAGGCAACTACCGACATCGAATATCATTTGATGATCGAAGCATTGCAGGGCTCCACTTTCGACCCCAAACTGTATCAGGCCTGGATCGGATATAAGATCGGCAAAGAATTCGGGATCCGGGTCGGCCAGTTCAAGTACCCCTTCGGTATCGAGGCATACCCGGGGATCGTGTACTGGAAATTTATCAACCCCAGTTATGTAACCGAGGCCATTGTCAAAGAGATGGGGCGCAAGGGTGTCGATGAAGAAAGCGGCGTTTATCGGGATATCGGTATCGAGGCGGCCGGCCGGCATGAGTTCGACCGTGATTACTCGGCGAATTATAATTTCATGCTGATGAACGGTAACGGAATCAACACCACCGATGACAACGATCATAAGGATGTCGTCGTGCACGGCAACCTCAACACCCCGTCGGGGCTGAAACTGGGGGTATCATATTTTCAGGGTAAATCGGTCAGTGCGACCGACGACCGGGGGCTCTCGGAAAGCGCTTTCGGATTCGATTTCGTCTGGGTCAACAAGATCAACGACAGGGATTTCAGGCTTCAGGGCGAGCTGATCACGGCTATCTATGAAGCGCCGGGCCGCGACCCCGAGCCGTGGGGATATTACCTTTACGGCTCCTATTTCTTCACCAGAGAAATCGAGCTCGGGCTGCGCTATGATTTTTATAATCCCGATGCGCTGGCGCCGGAAGTCGATAATTGGAAAAGAGCGACGCTTATGTTTGGCTACAGTTTCGCCAGGGACCAGATGATCCGGATCAATTATGAAATAATCGACGATGAAAACGACGACATGGATTATATCTTTCAGGTTCTCTGCCAGATAGCATTGTAATCTTTGGGACACAAGGTATAAAAAAAGCGGCGTCAGATGACGCCGCTTATATTTTATATATCGATTATCATATAATCTGTTCGACCATCCGCTTGAAATCATTATAGTTGCGCATACCGGTAAAGGTTTCGCTGAGGACGTTCCCCTTGCGATCAATAAAGACAGTATAGGGAACTCCGGAACCCAGTTTGAGCACTTTGCTGTTATTGGCATCGGCCATCATCATCACCCAGTCATAGCCGTACTGCGCGGAAAAATCCTTAACCTGTTGCGGGGTGCTTCTGACGACCAGACCGATAATTTCGAGTCCCTGGCCCTTATATTCATCGTATATTTTTTTCAAATCGGGCATTTCACGTTTGCAGGGCGGGCACCAGGTGCCCCAGAAATTGATAATTAAAGCTTTTTTGCCGACAAATTCGCCAAACGAGCGGGCATTGCCGTCGATATCATAGGCGGTCAGATTGGCCAGTTCGGATTTTACGGCAGAATTGGCGCCGCTTCCTTTATCCGATGAAGATGAACATGAAATCATGAACAATACCAGTAATGCAAAACTAAAAATTGCAATAATATCTTTTTTCATCAATCCTCCTGTTTACTTTTTGGCAAAAGCCTTTCGGCCGCCGTTCTTAATATAATCTTCGAAGCTCATCTTATCATAGAGAGCCTCTTTCATAAAATAGAGGACATCCATAAAAGTGCCGGCCTCCTGATAACCGGGCAGAACCCCCAGGCGTTCGCCATTGGGTTTCAAAAACCAGTAAGCGGGGTATCCCTGAACCCGGTACTCGGCGCGGCTCAGGTCGCGTTCGGTGATTTTATATCCATCGATATCCAGTTCCTGTTTGGAATCGCCATCCACTTTAATCGCGACAAAGTTGTCGGTCAGCATATCGATAATATCCGGCTCCTTGAAAGTTGTCGCATTCATTTTTTTGCAGTAACCGCACCAGGCTGTGGTAAAATTAACCAGGACATGTTTGCCCGCCGCTTTGGCGGTTTTCAAACCTTCATCATAACGGACCCAGTTAATCTCTTTGGCCTTTTCGGGCGCCTTCTGGTTATTATCGGATTCCTTTTTGTCGTTTTCTCCCGCCGCCGTAACCGCAAAAACCAACGCGAATACCAACAACAGGCCAAGAAGTCTTTTCATATCGACCACCTTATTTTGAACAATTTCTATCCAATTTTACAATATAAAACAAAATTCGATTTATAAAAGTTCTTTTTATTTGTTCGGCGGCTGTAAATAAACGGAAGAATCGCCGAGAATCTCTTTAAGCTTAAGCAGTAATTTTTGATTGGGTGCGACCAAAAAACGTTTTGATCGAATAAAATATTCATCGCCGTTTCGGCGGGCGGCAAAAATGACCGGCGTCTTTCCCTCATTTTTACTCAGAGCCGTTTCGACGGCAGTCAGCTTTCGCTCGGGCGTGTCCTCATCCAGTTTGATGACCAACTGACAGTCGAATCGTTCAGAAAGTGAATCCAGCGGATACAAATCATTGACGATCACTTTGGGAGCTTCGCCTTCCCTGGTGGAGACACGTCCCTGCATCATGACAATATTGTCTTCGAAAATATGCTCTTTTCCCTTATCGTAACAATCCGAGAAAATAATCATCTCGGTGGTTCCCTTGAAATCTTCAAGCGTAACGAAGGCCATCCGATTGCCGCGTTTATCATTCATCAGCTTGATGGTTGAAATGATGCCGCCCAGGCGGACCTCACGTCCGTCTTTGACCGCCTGCATTCGTTCGGTATCGGCGGTTCCGAAAGCAATCAGTTCGGAGCGGAAACGATCGAGCGGATGTCCCGACACATAGAATCCCAGCATCTCTTTTTCGGAGGCCAGTTTTTTCGAGATGGACCAGTCCGGATCAGGGGGTAATTCCGGTTCTTTGCGAACGACCGCTTCACCCACGCCGGCAAACAGGTCGGCGGTGTTGGATCGGGTCTGGACCTTCTGGCCGAATTCCAGCATAGCCTCGACTGCGGTCGTTTTCTGGGCCCGGTTACCCGGAATAGTGTCCATGGCACCGGCGGCGATCAATGATTCCACGGTTCGGCGGTTAAGACTTTTGAGACTGACGCGGCTGACAAAATCGGCGAAGCTGACGAACGGGCCGCCTTCGGCACGGGCCTCGACAATGGCCTCGACCGCCGCCTCGCCAACATTCTTGACCGCCCACAGGCCGAATCTGATTTTCTTGTCGCTGACACTGAAACCCTTTTCGGATTCATTCACGTCGGGCGGCAGGACGACAATATTCATCTTCCGACATTCTTCCATCAGAACATAAATTCTGTCGGAAGAATCCATTTCGGAGGTCATATTGGCGGCCATGAATTCGAGCGGGTAATGCGCTTTCAGGTAGGCGCATTGATAAGCTACATAAGCATATCCGGTCGCGTGGGCCTTATTAAAGCCGTAGCGGGCGAAGGTCTCGATCTGATCGAATACCGCCGAAGCTATTTTAGGGTCGATTTTTTGCTTGTCGCAGCCATCCAGGAATTCTTTTTTCTGCACCGCCATCAATTCGGCCACTTTTTTGCCCATGGCCTTGCGAAGGAAATCGGCCTTGCCCATCGAGTAGCCGGCCAGCGAATTGGCGATTTGAAGCACCTGTTCCTGGAAGACGATGACGCCATAGGTGTCCTTCAGAATTTTTTCCAGTTTGGGATGCAGGAACTCAACCTTCTGACGACCATGCTTGCGATCGATATAAACATCGATCATACCGGAATCGAGCGGACCCGGACGATAGAGAGCATTCATGACGGTGAGGTCGGTCAGATTCTCCGGTTTCAGTTTCCGAAGATAGTCACGCATGCCGGGGGATTCGAACTGGAAAATGCCGACGGTATCGCCGCGGGTGAACAGCTTGTAAACCTTTTTATCGCCCAGATCAATGGCATCGATGTCGATTTCCTTGTCATCGTTCTCACTGATCATTTTCAGGCAATCCTGTATAACGGTCAGGGTTCGGAGGCCGAGAAAATCCATCTTCAGAAGGCCGATTTCTTCGGTCATCTTCATATCGAACTGAGTCGTTATTTCGCCCTTGGATCCTTTGAAAAGCGGTATAAAGTCGGTCAGGTTTGACGGTGCGATAACTACACCGGCGGCATGGGTCGAGGCATGACGCGCCAGTCCCTCAAGCGTCTTCGACAGGTCAATCAGCTTTTTGACACGGACATCCTTTTCATAAAGATCCTTGAGATCAGGATTATCGACCAGGGCCTGCTCCAGGGTCATTTTGACCGCGAACGGCACCATCTTGGCAATCTTGTCCACATCCGAATACGGAACCCCCAGAACGCGTCCGACATCACGAATGACCCCGCGCGCCGCCATCGTGCCGAAGGTGATGATCTGGCAGACATTTTCTTCCTTGTACTTTTTGACGACGTACTCGATAATTTTGTCCCGGCCGCGGTCGGCGAAATCAATATCGATATCCGGCATGGAAATTCGTTCGGGATTGAGAAAGCGTTCAAAGAGCAGCGAATATTTAATGGGGTCGATATTGGTAATACCGAGGCAGTAGGAAACCAGCGATCCGGCGGCGGAACCTCTTCCCGGTCCGACCGGCACATTGACGGTCCGGGCATAGTCGATAAAGTCTTTGACAATCAGGAAATACCCGGCAAAACCCATCTGGTTGATAATTCCCAATTCATAATCGAGCCGTTTTTTTAATTCGTCGGTTGTTTTTTTATAACGCTCAGTGAGTCCCTGCTCGGCCAGGTAGCGGACATACTCATCGGCATCCTTATGAGGTTCCGGAATCGGGAAATGCGGCAGATGTAAATGGCCCATTTCCATCTCGAGGTTACAGGCTTCGGCGATTTTGATCGTATTTTCGAGCGCCTCGGGGAATTCGGTAAACAATTCCGTCATTTCCTCGGCCGATTTGAAATAAATCTGGTCGGTGTTATAGCGCATTCGTTCGCGGTCGGAGACAAGCTTACCGGTCTGAATACAGAGGAGGGCGTCATGTGCCTCCCAATCCTCGCGATTCAGGTAATGGCAGTCGTTGGTGGCCACCAGCGGAATCCCGGTCTGGCGGTGGATAGTATTAATCATGGGAATCAGCATCTCTTCCTTTTCCAGGCCATGATTCTGCATTTCGAGGAAAAAATTACCTTCGCCGAAGATATCCCGGAGTTCCAGCGCCGCCTGCACGGCGGCATCGACATTGCTATGAAGCAGGTTCCAGTTGACTTCGCCCTTCAGGCAGGCGGTGAGGGCGAAGAGCCCTTCGGAATGTTCGCGCAGAAGCTCTTTATCAATGCGGGGCCGATGATAGAAGCCTTCGAGAAAACCGGCCGATGACAGCTTGATTAAGTTCTTGTAACCGGTTCGGTTTTTGGCCAGCAGAACCAGATGAAAGCCGCCATCGGGATATTTGCCGGAGGGTTTTTTGTCGAAGCGTGACCCGGCGGCGACATAAGCTTCGGTGCCGATAATCGGTTTGATCCCGGCCCGGGTGGCCTTTTTGTAGAATTCGGCGGCGCCGAAGAGGTTGCCGTGGTCGGTGATAGCCAGCGCCGGCATGCGGTGTTTTTTGGCCAGTTCTATCAACGGGTCAATTTTGCAGGCCCCGTCCAGAAGCGAGTATTGGCTGTGCGTATGCAGGTGGACAAAATTGGAAAATTTCATTTTATATCATCAGCAGTTAAATTTTCAGTCGTACAAGTTGCCTGTTCATTTTAACAAATTTTCGGCCGGTATAAAACTCAAAAAACGGGCATCACCAATGTTTTTTTCAGCCCCCCGGATTCATGTTGTTTCACTTACAGTTACAAGTCGCCGGCAGATTCAGATGGAACCGGTAATTCCGGAATAAATGAACATTCCGCCAAGATAAAGAAGAAAAAGGGCACAGACCGCGATAAGAATTTTGTATCCGGTTCCGACAATCATTTTTCGCCCTTTCCAGATAAGAATACTGACCAGGCTGTACCAGACCAGGTCGGAGAGAATATGCCCGATATAAAAAACCGGCGGACCGACAATGCCATGCCGTAATGACTGCACCAGAAAAGCGGACCCGGTCGTGGCCCACCAGACAAACCAGAAGGGATTCGATAGCGAGGTTATGATTCCATCAAGAACCAGTCGTCCGGTCTTTTTGGCATCACCGGATTCGATGGCTGTTTCAATTCCGGCTTTTTTAAGCTGGCGAAACATGCCGATGGCCATCAGGATCAACATGGCCCCGCCGACAATGCCGATCACATTACTAACGACTTGATCCTTGGCCAGGGCGGCCAGGCCCACCGACAGCAAGATCACCACGGCCAGTTCGGCGATGGCATGGCCGAGCACAATTATCGGCCCGGTTATCATGCCCCTGCGCGGTGTTTCGGCAATATCGACCGCCAGCAGCGGCCCCGGCATCAAGGCGCCCGAAAATCCGACGATAAAGGCCGAAAGAAACAGCGACCATAATTCCATGTCTGATTAAACCCTTTATCTTTCCAGAATGTCGTGGTCCTGATTAAAATTAACCGCCTTGACTTTTAATCCGTTCCCCGCCTCGTAGATAAAATGATTTTCCCCTTTTTGAATATTATATACGACCGTATTTTTCGATCCATCGCTTAAAATAAACCGGACCGGATATGGCGTGGCGAAATTATCGCCCACCTCATGAACATCGATATCGATTTCCGAAGAACCTTCACTATTGATTTTCGACTGGCTCTTTATTTTGGGAAGGCGCCAGTCATACAGCCATTGGGCAAAAAATTGCCCGGTTCGATCTCCGAGATATGGTGATACGACACTGATAAAATCCTCGGTCGATGCTTTTCCGCCGGCATATCGGGCGGCATAATCGGCCAGCATTTTAATAAACCTGCCATGACTCGATTCTTCCAGTTCCAATTCGAAGCGCAGCATGTGCAGCACATAGGCCGCTTTATCATAGATAATGGCCTCGAAGTCGCCCGGCGACAGTTCGGAACCCAGTCGCGACCCAAGGCTGATCGGGCCGGCCTTGTAACCGACCGATTTTTTGTCGTTTATCATACCGCTCTGGATGACTTTATTCTTCCAGTCCTTCAAAATCTCCCGAAATGTTTTTTCATCATGGCGCCCAAGAAGAACATACAGGGCCGCCGAATATTCCGACAGCCCTTCGGACAGCCAGATATCCCGATAGCTGTCGGGGTTGACCAGATGCCCCCACCACTGATGAGCGATTTCATGGGCGCGGAATTTATCATCAAAGCCCTTCAGCGAACGCTGGAAAGTTATCTCGGATAGATGCACCAATCCGGGCGAGCCCTGCCCGAAACCGACCGCCATGGCCGCCACGTCGAGGTCATCGTACGGATAGGGGCCGAAATTGTCATAGAAAAAGGTAAACGCCCTCGAAACATCTTCGGTCACCTTATCCAGCGCCGGGCTGCCAAAAACCGGCGATTTCTTTATTCCGTCATAATACTCGATGGTAATCGGTACCGGAGCGTTGTCAATCGCGACCGAATCGAACTTTCCATAATTAAAACTGACATATGCTACCGGGCCGGGTGTCTTATATTCCAGAATCTGCCGTCCGCCGACAATTGTATCTTTGACTTTCTCCCCGACGCATATAAAATGGAAACCCCGATCAATCGTAAACCGGAGATTATAATCAGAGAGTTTGCGATAACCCACGGAAGGATACCAGTGGGTGAGGTCGGATTGAACGATACCATGCTGCATATAATGTCGAAACAGATTGGAACGGTATTTCATGGAAACTTCTACCGTATCGCCCCGGTAATAGAATCGCGACAGGTCAAACAGCAGTTCGGGCCGGTCTTTATCCTTGATGAAATCGATCACATCGCCATAAACCGTATCGATTTTATAATCCGGCGGGATAATATAGGAAAGCTGCTTGAGGCTGTCGGTTTCGATTCGGCAGTAAATATCACAGGATATCTCGGATTTCGCATAAGTCGAAATATCGACATTGATGTAATAACGGAAATTGTCATACCCGATCGGATAGTCATTAGATCCGTCCGCCAGGCTGTCCATGGTTGAAGATACAATCTGCGGTTCTTTGAAGTTCGACGTGTATTTATACAGCGTTATTTGTTCACGGGCGTATGGGTCATAGAAATATATGGTGTGCTGGTAAGCATCCTTCAGCACATCAACCCACAGAAAATCCGGCCGGTTTTCGAGAATGGCCCGGTTAAGATGGAACCCGAGATTGTATTTAAATTTACTGTCGGGAATCGAGCGTATCTTTTTCAGCAGGGTCTTGACGCGATATGAGGGATCGACTCTTTCGGCTCCCTCCGGAAATAGATTCGACACCTTGGAATTGGCCGGGAAGACCATGTATAGTTGATCAAACTCGACATCGGCTGAATCGCTTCGATAAAACCTTTCTATTTGCTGCTTTTCGGCCGGGTCATTGCTCTTGAAGATAAAGCGCCCCTCACCCAGAAAAAACGCGGCAGTCGGATGTTCATTTATATGTCCGCCAAGATACAATTTCCCCTGATATAGATTAACAGTGACGTTCCTGAATTCCAGTTCGAGATTATTCACTTCGATTTCGCCCAGACTGTCAAGTGAATAATTATTCAGGGAATCAATAGCGGTCTTGAAATCCGTGCCGAATAATGATGACACTGACAGCAGAAAAACGATGGCTATCACTGAGACAATCTGAGACATATACCCCTTCGGCAAAATTGCAGGTGGAATGACCAAGCGACAGGGCAGGCCGAATCGGCCTGCCCTTTAGATTATATTATTCTCCCTTGAATTCGGCTTTGCGTTTTTCCAGAAAAGCGGTCATGCCTTCTTTGGCATCAGTGGTCCCGTAGATAGTGCCGAAACAGTTCTTTTCATAGTCACATCCGGCCGACAGGTTCACATCGAGCCCGCGGTTGATGCACTCTTTGGCGATGGCGACGGCGATGGGCGCCTTCGAGGCAATAAGTTTCGCCATCGTCTTAGCCTTGTCCATTAATTCTTCCGGCGGATAGACTTCATCGGCCAGGCCGATGCGGCGGGCCTCGGCGGCGTCGATCATCTCACCCGAGAAAATCAACTGCTTGGCTTTGCCGCGCCCGACCAGTCGGGCCAGACGCTGCGTTCCGCCATAACCGGGAATCAGGCCAAGGTTGACTTCGGGCTGTCCGAATTTGGCCTTCTCGGACACCAGTCTTATATCACAGGCCATGGCCAGTTCACAACCGCCGCCCAAGGCAAAACCGTTAATTGCGGCAATTACCGGGCGGGGGAAATTTTCGATGGTCTTCATCAGGTAAAGGCCCAGCATCGATTTTTTAATGCCCGATTTGACATCACATTGGACCAGTTCGCTGATATCGGCCCCGGCCACGAAGGCTTTGCCGGCCCCGGTAATAACGATGCACCCGATACCCTTTTCATTCCAGGCATGACCGAAGAAGTGCTGCAATTCGCCGATGGTTTCATCATTCAGCGCATTCAGCGCTTTTTCGCGATTGATGGTGACAATAACGATATTGTCTTCCCTGGCGACGATAATATTTTTATACTCCATTCCATTCACTCCACATTTTATTGATTGTAATCATAGAAGCCGCGCCCGGATTTTTTGCCCAGATAGCCGGCATTGACCATGCGGCGCAAAAGCGGCGGAGCGGCATAGTGGCCGTTTTTGAATTCGTCGAACATGATATCGGCGATATAAAGAATCGTATCGAGGCCGATGAAGTCGGTCAGGGTCAGGGGTCCCATGGGATGCCCGCAGCCGAATTTCATGCCATTATCGATATCATCACGGGTGGCCAGCCCGTTTTCCAACTGCCGGATGGCATCGAGCAGATAAGGAACCAGCAGGACATTGACGATAAAGCCGGGCGTGTCTTTGGCCATCACCACCGTCTTGCCGACCGATTCGGCGAACTCTTTGGCGGCACTGAGTGATGAGTCCGAAGAGTCGATGGTCCGGACCAGTTCGACCAGTTTCATAATCGGGACCGGGTTGAAGAAATGCAGACCGATAAATTTGTCGCGCCGCTTGGTCACCGCCGCCAGATCACCGATCGGCAGCGATGAAGTATTGCTGGCGAATATTGTCTCCGGTTTGCAGGCCGCATCCAGTTCCCTGAATATTTCCTGCTTGGTGGTCATATCTTCGGTGACCGCTTCGATGATAATGTCGCAGTCGGCCATATCCGAGAGCTCGGTGGTGCCGGAAATATTGCCGAGAATCTTATCCCTGGTGGGACTGTCGAGTTTGCCTTTTTCGATGGCCCGATCGAGCAGCTTGGTGATATTGCGGAGGCCCTTTTCAAAAAGTTCCTCACTCATCTCATGGCTGAGAACCGGATATCCGGCCTGGGCCGCTACTTGCGCGATACCGGAACCCATCTGGCCGCATCCGATGATGCCGATTTTCTTAAACATGGGATTCTCCATTTTTATAGTTCAAGATTAATTTACTAATTCAAAATGAATTTACAATATAAGCAATCGGCCCGAATTCGGCAACCGGTTGAATAGATATGGGGCAATTATCTTACCTGATGATGGTTTGCCTGAACGGATATCAGGCGGTCCGGACAAACTTTGTAATACATTGCCGAAATTGGAGTTAATGTCAAAAAGTGGTTGTATAAAAACCCGTTTTTATTATATTAACATTGTAACTTACAGCAGATTAATGCCGTTTTGTTTCATTAGATTACAGACAGAATAATTTTTGATTTCCTGCCGAAGGATAAAATGAGTATTTGCAGTAAACAAGCAGACATCTATAAAACGTCTCAATAAAAAGGCAACATCGAATACAAAAGTGGGAGGAAATTCAATGTTCAGCGTTCGAAACATCTCAAGAACATTAAAAAGATACGGATTCTTAATATCATTGTCATTGGTAATACTCGTGGCAATGACCCAATCATCAACAGGCACCGAAGCAACATTTATCAAGCCGTTCGAAATACAAAACCGAGCTATGCCCGAAGGAGCGCTGAGTGTAAGACTTGATCCGCTGGCATTTTCGTCACTTCAGACCGGCCCGGATTCCCGGCTGCTCGAATTTCCCGTTTCGCCCCGGGAACAACTGACTCTTGAACTGGAGAAAATGAATATTGTCGGACCTAATGCCAAGTTTCTTTCCGGCAACGGTCAGCCGATGGCCAAACCGGAGGTGGTCATGTTTCGCGGCAAAATTTCCGGCCAGCCTCATTCCAGCGTTTACCTGGCCTTCACCGTCCAGAATTCCGGCAACGGATATATACAAACCGAATCGGGGGAATGTTACTATATGTCGCAGGCTCCCGGCGAGATCGGCAAAATAGACGGCACCGGGATCGTCATTCACAAGGCGGAATCATTCGGCTATCCGGATGAGATTGAAGAATTCTGTCGCGAATTGATTCCCGAGGGAATCGAGGTTCCATCGCTCAAGGATGTGAAGTTTTTCACCGATACGATTGCCGGGCCTTATGTCTGCGATGTGGCTTTCGACTGCGATGAGGCGTTTGTTAATCTTTTTTCGGACGTCACGGCGGCGCAGAACTATGCGGTACAATTATTGGGCGCCATCAGTAATATCTATCTGCGTGATTGTCATATCAAGCTGATGCTGTCATTTTTACGGCTGTGGCCGGCCGGCGGAGAGCCCTTCGATCCCAACGATCTGGCCGGTTTCAGGGATTACTGGATGACTCATGAAGATCCGGGCCCATATCACATAATTCACATGCTCAGCGGGCAGAGGAACATGGATTACGGTGGAGTCGGGTATCGGTCGGGAACCTGCTGGGGCTGGGCCTATTCGATCGGCGGTTATATCAACGGCTCCTTTCCCCTGCCGGTGGAAATGTCAAGCGCCTACAACTGGGATGTCAACGTGGTGGCGCATGAAATGGGGCACAATTTCGGCTCGCCGCACACTCACGACCGCGAATGGTTCTATATTCCGATTGACAGTTGTGCCGAGGGTTATCGTTCCCGCGGGACCATCATGAGTTACTGTCACACGACCCTGGGCGGCCAGAGCAATATCGAACTGCGGTTTCATCGGCAAATCCAATACATTATCGAGGACATGATTAACTGGGGCGGCTGCCACTGGTTCGACTGCAATAATAACGGTTATGATGACGGTTATGATATCGCCGTCGGTGCCAGTCTCGATATCAACGGCGACGGCATCCCCGATGAATGCGAGGATTGCAATAATAACGGAATTCTCGATAATATCGATATCTCCGGGGGCATGCCGGACCGGGATTACAACGGCATCCCGGACGAGTGCCAGCTCAACTGCGACGGGGATATTTATCCCGATGAATATGAAACATGGATGTATGAATATAATGATGTTAACGGCAACTGCGTCCCGGACAACTGCGATCCCGACTGCGACAATAACAGCATTGCCGATTTTAAGGAGATAAAGAACGGGACCAAAGAGGACTTCGACAACAACAATATTCCTGATATCTGCCAGGATTGTGACGGCAACGGTATCACCGACTGGCTCGATCTGGACCGCGAGTTTAACTATTTCGTGGCCGATGCCGTCGGATATGTCCGTGAATTTCACCAGAAAAGCGGGATGCCGATCCGCAAACTGGGGCAGGGAAACCTGGCTTTCCCGACAGACTGCGTTTTCGGGCCGGACAACCGGTTGTACGCCGCCAGCGGCGCCGACAGCCGTATTGTCCGACTTGATGTCGATTCGGGCGGTGTGAGCACCTTTGTCACGGCGGGAAGCGGCGGTCTGGATCTGCCCATGTCTCTCGTCTTCGGACCGGATAATAATCTATATGTTGGGAGCTGGACCAACGACTGCATTCTTCGGTATGACGGCGGCACCGGGGCGTTTATCGATACGTTCGTGACACCCGGGTCGGGCACATTATTGAAGCCATACGGGTTGGCATTCGGCTCTGACGATAATTTGTATGTCGCCAGCAACAATAACAAGGTGTTGAAATTTTCGGGGACCGATGGATCATATATGAGTGATTTTGTTGGTCAGGGAAGCGGCGGCTTGTCCTCGCCGAAAGACATAATTTTCGCCCCCGACGGTCATTTGCTTGTGGCCAGCTATTCGACCAGCCAGGTATTGAAATATGATGGTACGACCGGGGCGTTTCTGGGTGTCTTCAATGACGAAGACTCGCCGCTCAATGTCTATGGACTGGCTGTTATGGGAAACGGCAATATTGCCGTGATCCAGACCTATGAGTCGGTCGGTATTATGGAATACACCTATCCGGCCGGGGTCAGTGTCCGCAAGATTATCCGGGGTGATGCCGATCTGCCGACACCGACGGGTATTGCGGTCCGTTCCGGTTCGGCCGATGACGTTGACGGAAATTATATCCTCGATATCTGCGATGTTTGTATCGATGGTGACGGCGATGGTTTCGGCGATCCCGAACAGACAACCAACACCTGCCGCCCGGATAATTGTCCCGGTACTTATAATCCTGACCAGGTCGATTCCGATGCCGACGGGCTGGGCGATGCCTGCGACAATTGCCCGAATGACCCTTACAATGACTGGGATAATGACGGAGTCTGCGGCGATATCGACAATTGCCCCGTGGTCGCCAACACGAGCCAGGCCGACGATGACGGTGACGGCATCGGCAACGCCTGTGACAACTGCCCTGCCGTCGGGAATCTACAGCAGTTCGATTCCGATCATGACAATGTGGGCGATATCTGCGATAACTGCCCGGATATGCCGAATCTGTCTCAGGCCAATAACGACAGCGATGAACTGGGCGATGCCTGCGATAACTGTCCCGAGGCGGACAATCAGGATCAGGTGGATGGTGATGCGGATGGCGTCGGTGACGTCTGCGACAATTGCCCCCTGGATTATAATCCGGATCAGGCCGACGCCAATCAAAATAATGTAGGCGATATCTGCGATTTTGTCTGCGGAGATGCCAACGGCGACGGCAATATCAACATCCTGGATGCAACATTTCTGATCGGTTACCTCTATAAAGGAGGGCCGGCTCCTGATCCGACTATAGCTGCCGATGCCAACGGCAGCGGCAGCATTAATATACTCGATGTCACTTATCTTATCAATTATCTCTATAAAGGGGGCGCGGCGCCGATCTGCTGAGATGACGATCATCAAATTAAAAGAGGATGGGTTGCCCCCATCCTCTTCTTTATTTTCAATTTTATTTCATTTTAACATTATTTTTTTATTGACATGTATATAATCGTTTCATACATATATGTTAATGTTACCTAACCCATAACATATCCATGATGCAATACAGCATCATGATCCACTCAATCGGAGGAGGCTGCCAATGGCAACAGCTAAGAAGAAAGCAGTGAAAAAGGTCGCCAAGAAGAAAGTTGCGAAGAAAGCTGCTAAGAAAGTCGTAAAGAAAGTTCGCTGCGCCGGCAAAACCAAGGACGGCAAGGTGTGCAAGCGGATGGTTGCCCCACCGGCGAAGTTCTGTCATCTTCACTCGAAGAAAAAGAAATAAGCCATGAAATAGCGGCGGCCAAGAGGCCGCCGTTTTTTTTTGTACGCTTCCGGAATAAGTTAATCGCGTTGCTTGCCGGCCCGCAGTTCACGGAAATATTTTTTGGTGGCGGCGGCAACAACACCGGAGAGAGCGACCAGAGCGATCAGGTTGGGCAGGGCCATCAGACCGTTGGCAATGTCGGCAAAGGTCCAGACAATTTTCAACTGAAGCGACGCCCCGATCGGGAGAAAAATCAGATAAACCCATTTATACGGAAGGGCCGACTTGCGGCCCAGAATGTATTCGATTCCCTTCTCTCCATAATACGACCAGCTTATAATTGTCGAAAAAGCAAACAGGATCAGCCCCAGTGAGACCATCGATTTTCCCCATGACGGTAGCAGGATCTCGAACGATTCCGCCGTCAGGGGGGTTCCATCAAGGCCGCTCATCCACTGTCCCGAAACGACAATCACCAGGCCGGTCATGGTGCAGATAACGAGCGTATCGATGAACGGCCCAAGCATCGCCACCAGTCCCTCCCTCACCGGTTCATTCACTTTGGCGGCGGCATGAGCCATCGGGGCCGAACCCAGGCCGGATTCGTTGGAGAAGACACCGCGCCGGAATCCCTGCTGCATGGTCAGCCAAACGGTTGATCCGGCGAACCCGCCGATCTCCGAGGTCGGTGTGAAGGCTTCGGTAATGATCAGTTTGAGAGCCGGCAATATCATCTCATATGACATGACCAGAACGATCAGCGCCGACCCGATATAGACAATAACCATAAACGGCACCAGGCGGCTGGCCACTTTGCCGATTCGCTTGATACCGCCGACAATGACCATGCCGACTGCGGCCGCAATGACGACACCGACGCCGAGCCGGAACAACTGCCCGGTCGCGGTGCCTTTGTATCCGATCAGGTTCACGAGTCCGTCGGCCACCGAATTCGCCTGAACCATATTGCCGATACCGAGCGCGGCCACCGCGGTAAAACCGGCAAACATATAGGCCAGAAAGCGCCAGTTCGTCCCCATGCCCAGTTCAATAAAATACATGGGGCCGCCGCGGACATATCCGTCAGGGTCTATCCGGCGATACATGACCGCCAGCGTACATGACGTAAATTTTACGGCCATTCCGAAGGCGGCCGTTACCCACATCCAGAAAAGGGCACCCGGCCCCCCGACCGCGATAGCGGTCGCCACCCCCGCGATATTTCCGGTCCCGATCGTCGCCGAAAGCGCCGCCGAGAGCGCCTGGAAGTGCGAGATCTCTCCCTTATATTCGGGCTTGTCATATTTACCGGAAATCAGCTCGATGCCGTGCTTGAAGCCGCGTATCTGAACCAGATAATTGCGGACGGTCAATAAGACGCCGGTGCCGACCAGAATGAGAATAAGAGGGAGTCCCCAGACGGCGTTGTCGATTTTATCCAGAATATTTAATAATTGATCCATCAAATTTTATTTAATATAATGGTTATAAAGGCGCAACAAAAAAAACCAAATCATGAGTCAGGACGATTTAAGAAGATTTCTGGGGATGATGCTTCAGGAGGCGGGGTATCTCGATTCCGAAGCCTTTGCAACATTCGGTCATCTTATAAGGCTGACCATCGAATACCGGGACAAATGGAAAGCGGAAAAAGATGAAATCCTGACGGTTGATGAGACCAAAAGGGCACTTGAAATATATGAAAGTGTCATGAGAACCAAAGTGATCCCGGACAATCTTGACGCAAAAATAGACGGTTTGGTCAGGCTCTGGCTCAAAAAAATAAATGAAATGCATTTTTAGGCTACTAAATGGTCAACTGGCGCAGTATATTTTGCAGAGATGTTCAAGAATCAAACCATAAGCATAATTCAGATTTATTTGATTACTATGATGATACTATTTTCATGTTCCGGACAGTCTGAATCCGGCGGCAACGAATCGCAATACGCGCGGCTTCGGCAGCAAATGGTGGATCAGCAGATCATTCGCCGCGACATTACCGACAAAGATGTTCTGGAGGCGATGCGAAAGGTCCCCCGGCACCTGTTCGTGCCGGAAGATTATCGCTCCCAGGCGTATCATGACGGGCCGCTGTCGATCGGCCAGGGGCAGACCATCTCCCAGCCGTTTATAGTGGCCATCATGACCGAACTGCTCCGAATCGACTCAACATCGAAGGTCCTGGAAATAGGGACCGGTTCCGGATACCAGGCGGCGGTGCTGGCGGAAATTTCGGATTCGGTTTACAGTATTGAGATCATCTCCAAATTGGCCCGGCACGCCGACTCACTTCTTGATTCACTCGGCTACACTTCGGTCAATATTCGTGCCGGTGACGGCTATCTGGGCTGGCCTGAAGCGGCCCCGTTTGACGGCATTATTGTTACGGCGGCGGCGCCCAAAATTCCTCAGCCGCTAATCGACCAGCTTAAGGTCGGCGGACGGATGGTTATTCCGGTCGGCGACTACAGTCAGGAACTGATGCTGATTACCAAAGATGAAGACAAGATCATTAAGACGAATATCATTCCGGTTCGGTTTGTTCCGATGACGGGCGAAGTCCAGGAAAAATAACGGCCGGTTCAGGTATTACCAATTAGGACAGGTTATAATTCGTTGTGAATCAATGAAAGAGGGGCGGAGGGCGTATATCTTGTTAAAATGGTCTTGATTATTGTGATAAAATGTTTAATTTCCCCGATAAATTATGAAAGCGGAAAGGAGTTTTTAATATGCCGCTGATATCACTAATAGAGATGTATAAGCCTGCCAATAAGCAGAGATATGCCATCGGGCAGTTTAATGTCAATAATATGGAATTTGTCCAGGCGGTTATGGAAGCCGCCCAGGAGTTGAAATCGCCCGCAATTCTGGCCGCATCCACGTCGGCGCTGAAATACGGCGGGTATGATTATCTGATTGACCTTGTAAAAACCGGCGCCAGGCTGGTGTCGGTTCCGATTGCGCTGCACCTTGATCACGGCGAGAATATCGAGGATGCCGAAAAGTGTATCAATGCCGGTTTTACATCCGTAATGATTGACG
Source organism: candidate division Zixibacteria bacterium HGW-Zixibacteria-1 (assembly GCA_002838945.1). Lineage (NCBI taxonomy): Bacteria > Pseudomonadati > Candidatus Zixiibacteriota > candidate division Zixibacteria bacterium HGW-Zixibacteria-1. The sequence continues at coordinate 15,225 of PGXB01000040.1, read as the reverse complement.
CTTCACATGAAGATTTCGAAGAGAATATCCGCATCACCAAAGAAGTCGTAAAAATGGCGCATCCCAAAAACATCGCGGTCGAAGCGGAACTGGGACGGCTGGGCGGTATCGAAGACGGCATCAACGTCGATGAACGCGACGCTTTTCTGACCGATCCGAAACAGGCTATGGAGTTTGTCGAGAGAACGATGTGCGATGCTCTGGCGGTGGCGGTCGGGACTAGTCACGGCGCTTATAAGTTCAAAGCCGAAGCCAAACTGGCTTTTGAGCGGATCGAAGAGATCAAGAAGAAAACCGGTATCCCCCTGGTTCTGCACGGCGCTAGCGGTGTCAGCCCGGCCCTGGTCGAAAAGGCTCAGAAATACGGCGCGGAACTGCCCGGCGCCAAAGGTGTTCCCGACGAGGCATACAAGGAAGCGATCAAGCTCGGTATAAACAAGATAAATATCGACACCGATCTTCGCCTCGGCTGGCTGGGAACGGTCAGGGAACTGCTGGCGACCAATAAGAAAAATATCGACCCGAGAAAAGTTCTCGGCCCCGCGCGCGACACTGTTAAGGAAATCATTAAGGAAAAAATGATGCTGTTCGGTTCGGCGGGTAAAGGTTGATTTAACTTTGCAGAAAATAAAACGGGCGGGGAATTAGACACTCCCCGCGCGTTTTTTTATTTGAGAATCTTACAGTCCTTTGAGGGCTTTTTTGGCCTCATTTTCAAGGTCCTTCGGGATTCCGTCTTTGATGGCTTTCTGAAGGTGCAATTTGGCTTCGAATTTCATGGTGTCCATCTTTACCATGTTGAGACCGGCGTAATAATTTATCAGGGGATTCTCGGGGTCGAGTTCCAGCGCCACTTTAAAGCTGTTGAAAGCGAGCTTATATTTATTTTGCGCGAAGTAGGCTCGACCGAGAGTATTGCGGTGCCAGGCGTTGCCGCCGTCATACGAGATAGCTTTCATGGCCCGATTAATCGCAATCAGGGGATTATCTCCGCGAAGAAGCTCCTGCAGGGCCAGTCCGCCGACGGCATCGGAAGCGTACTGATCCATATCGACGACTTTTTGATAAATGGCGATGGCGTTGTCGGTCTCTCCCCGTGCGGCGGCGAGATCGCCTTTCAGAACAAGGGCATCGATCCAGAGGGAATCGAGCGACAGGGCCTTTTCCATATTGGATGATGCTTTATCGAAATCCTTGCGGGAAAGGTAATATTTGCCGACAAAGGTGAAGGCGGCCGGATTATCGGGGCTATTATCGAGGCTCATCTGGTATATTTCTTCCACCTTTTTCCTGTCGCCGAGTTTCAAGGCGAATTCGGCGGCCCGGTAATATCGGTTAAGATCCTTGCGGGCAACCTTGATTAGTTGTTCGGTGTACTGCAATCCGGAATCGTATTCGCCCAGGGAATCATACAGGGCCAATTTTTCTTCGGCGATGCGGGGATCATATGAGGCATATTCATCAAAACTGTTTATAATGGCCACGGCCTCGGGCAGGTTATCCTGTTTTTTGGCTGTTTTGATCAGGGCCAGAATGGCGTTGGTGTTCAACTTATCGGAGCCGACCGCATCCATCAGCAGATTACGCGCGATATTTAGGGAATCAAGGCGGGTATAAATTTCCGCAAGGCGAATCTTGAAAGCCGGATTATTCTTGATGGTCGGCCGGATTACCTGAAGTAAATTGTGCACCCGAGCACGATCATTGGACATCATGGCCAGGAAACAACTATTATATATGGCCCTGAAATCGTTGGGAAGAGAATCGACCAGAGAAGTCACGACCGGGTCGGCATTTCGAAACTGTCCCAGGGCAAAAAGCAAATCAGCGAACTCCATCCGCAGAGCCACATCGGCAATGTTCGCGAGAGTATCGATCTGAGCCAGCGTCACCGCCGTTTCGAAATATCGCTCCGAGGCAAAATCATCACCGATTCTCATTCGTGTCCACGAGAATCTGCTCAAAACGCTTGGGGATTTGGAATGATTGGGAACGATCATTCCATAGCTTTCATCGGACTTGATATATTTCTTCTGCTTTTGATAGTACTTGCTTCTCAGATCCCAGTAAACATTCGAAGCCGGGAAATTTGCCAGATACGGAGCCATCAGCTGGTCGGCGCGATGCAGGTAATTCATATCGATACAGGCCGCGGCGATCCCGGCCTTATAATAATAATCATTGCCGGGCAATTCGATTCCCTTTTCATAATAGACCATGGCCGAATCAAACAACCCCAGTTCCCTGAAAAAATCGCCGGCGGCGCGATAGATCCCCGACGAAAGGTTTCCTGCGTTCAGGGCTTCCCGGCATCTGGTCAGGCCATCATCAATAAGGCCGGAATGAATATCGCAGCGGGCTCTGGCAATAAGCAGCCGGGGATTTCCGGGCAGTTCGGACAAAGCTTCATCCAGTCCCTTCGAAGCTTCATCAATCTTGCCGGCCGCAATCATGGCGTCGGCTTCCATTACAGCGGCGCTGTCGATGTCACCACCGGCGTCACGGTAAAGCGAGGCGAAGAAAAATGTCAATTCGGGACGATCAATTTTCATGCATAGCCGGGCGCTGAGCAGAAGAGCCGGAGCGAATTCGGGGTCCTTTCTGATAATATAACTGCAGGCGTCAAGCGCTTCGTAATGAAATCCTTCCTTTTCAAAATAAACGGCCAGGCCGAGCCGTCCGTACGACGCATCAGGATTGTCGTTCGCCGCTTTCTGAAAAATTTCCAGGGCGCGGGCCGTTTCGCCCGCCTGCAGAGCCTTCAGGCCTTTTTCAAATTGTGATTTTCCAGCCTTGCCGGATTCGGTGCAGGAAATCATCAACAACGCCAGCATTGACATTACAATAATAGCAGCAATCTTCTTCATAACCTCTTCCTCTATTAGTTTCGAAAATTATCGTTTCCCAAAATACAAATTTCCTATTCCTTAAGCAAATATTATGCGAGTCTTAAAAATTTGGTTGTTTTGAGGCTGTTTCAACATATATATTATATATGCCTATGAACAAATTGAGTTCGACAAATCTGATAAAAAAATACAAGGGGCGGGCTGTCGTCAATGGTGTTTCGGTCGAGGTAAACCCCGGCGAAGTGGTCGGTTTACTTGGACCCAACGGCGCCGGCAAGACCACCACCTTTTATATGATAATCGGCTTTATTCGCCCCAACGGGGGCCATGTTAATATCGGCGATAAGGATATTACCAATTTCCCTATGTATAAACGGGCCCGGATGGGTATCGGCTATCTTGCCCAGGAAACTTCGGTCTTTAGAAAACTCACGGTGGAGCAAAATATCAAGGCCATATTGCAAATGCACGGGATATCCCGAAAAGAACGCGCCCGGCGGCTGGAGCTGTTGCTCGAACATCTTGACATTAAACACCTTAGAAAGCGGAAAGCATATTCGCTGTCGGGTGGTGAGCGGCGCCGGGTTGAAATTACCCGGGTGCTGGTAACCGAACCGCAATTCATCCTGCTTGATGAACCCTTTGCTGGAATTGACCCGATTGCCGTAGAAGATATACAGAAGATAATATCGAGACTGACGGAACAGGGGCTGGGGGTTCTTATTACCGACCATAATGTCAGGGAGACTTTGTCAATCTGCGATCGTGCGTATATAATGTGTGACGGGAAGATTTTGAAGGCGGGAACCTCGCAATTCCTGGCGGAGGACCCGGAAGCCCGAAAAATCTATTTGGGAGAAAAATTTAGGCTAAATTAAATGTAAATTCTGAACAATCTTTGTAAAATAGATAGAGAGATGACTTTGGACACAAGCCAATTCTAAATATGACAGAATAATGAACCGATAATATGAATATGAATGACGACAGGTAGCGTAAAAGGATAAACTCTATTAAAACAATGGCTTGCACATGAAACTCGGATTACAATTAAGACTTAAACAAACGCTGGCTCCCCAGCTTATCCAGTCGCTCAAAATGCTTCAGATGCCTATCCTGAAGCTTGAACAGACCTTAAGACACGAGCTTTCCGTAAATCCGATGCTCGAGGAAACGGAGCCGGAGCTTTCCCAGGATCAGGTTGAAACTCCTGATGAAATTAATCTCAAGGAAGGCGAAGACAAAATCGATCCCCAGTTGGACAAGATCGATTGGGAGAGCTGGAGTGTCAACGAGTTCGATGAATACAAAGTCAAAAACCTTGTTTCGGCTGAAGAAGAGCCTTACGAAAGAGTTCCCATCACCGAAAAAACCCTTTATGATCATTTGACCGAGCAACTTTCCTATCTCAAACTTGATGAAGAAGAGCAATTGATTGGTGAATATATTCTTGGCAATATTTCGCCCAAAGGGTATCTGGTGGTTTCGCCCGAAGAAATGTCGGAAGAATTGGAGATCCCGGTCGAAAAGATTGACAGAATTCTGAAGATGATTCAGCGTTTCGATCCGACCGGCGTCGGATCCCGTAATCTTAGAGAGTCGCTTTTGATACAGCTCGAGGATAAAGGTTACAAAGACTCCATTGCCTATCGTGTAGTGGATCAGCATGTTAACGAACTTGACAAAAAATCGATTCTGCAGATTTCCCGATCAATGGGCCTTCCTTTCGAAAAGGTCCAGCAGGCAATGGACCTGATTAAGACATTATCTCCTTTTCCGGCTCACGGCGGTTTTGAATCATCGGCCATACCGATTATTCCCGACCTGATTGTGGATAAAATCGGTGATGAATATGTTGTGTATCATAATGATCGCCATACCCCCCATCTGAGAATCAGCCCGGGATACCGGCAATTGCTTAAAGCCGGCAATAAAACCTCAAAAGACACCAAAAAATATGTCCGGGAAAAACTGGAACAGGCTCGCTGGCTGCTTAATTCCATCAATCAGCGTCGATCCACCATGATTCGGGTCATGGAGGCGATTGTCGAAGAGCAGAGTGACTTTTTCGAAAAGGGTCCGGCCTTCCTGAAACCGCTGATTATGGAGGATATCGCCCGCAAGGTCGAGATGAACGTGGCCACGATCAGCCGCGTGTCCAACGGGAAATATGTCCAGACGCCGCAGGGTGTTTATGAAATAAAATATTTTTTCAATTCCGGTATTGCCAATGAAGACGGCAATGAGATGTCAAAACGGCATGTCAAAAACAAGATTGAAGAGATAATCAGGGCTGAAGATCCCGAAAAACCGCTGTCCGACCAGGAAATATTCCAGAAACTCCAGGAGGAGGGAATTAAACTGGCCCGGCGGACGGTTACGAAATATCGTGAAGAGTCAAAAATACTGCCGGCTCGATTTCGCAAGCGAAAGGCTTGAGCATTTGAATATAAATTCTCATTTATATTTTTGCCCGCCGCCCATCGGCGCGGAGATGGATTCGTATAACATAGGAGGCTGTTTATTCAATGGATCGGAATCTCGCTTTAGAAATCGTTAGGGTTACGGAGGCGGCGGCTCTGGCCAGTGCCGAGTGGGTCGGGCGCGGCAATGGCAAGGGGGCTGATCAGGCTGCGGTCAGTGCTATGCGGGAATGTCTGGAAGGTATCTCATTTAAAGGAACAGTAGTTATCGGCGAAGGGGAACGCGATGAGGCCCCGATGCTTTATATCGGTGAGCATGTCGGCAATGATGATTCACCGGAAGTCGATATTGCCGTCGATCCCCTCGAATGTACCAATTCGGTTGCTTTTGGGCGGCCCAATGCCCTGGCGGTAATTGCCATTGCGCCCAAAGGTAAACTTCTTCATGCACCCGACACATATATGGAAAAAATAGCAGCCGGCCCGGAGGCGGCCGAAGCGATCGATCTGAATCTCTCGCCGGAGGAAAATATCGGGCGGGTTGCGGAATGTCTTGGTTATAAAATCCCCGACATGACCGTGGTGATTCTTGATCGCGAACGCCATGAAAATCTTATTGAACGAGTGAGAAAAACAGGCGCCCGAATCAACCTGATATCGGACGGCGATGTCTCCTCGGCTATTGCGGCCGCCATGCCGGAAACGGGTGTAAATATGCTGATTGGTATCGGCGGCGCGCCGGAAGGTGTCCTGGCCGCCGCGGCCTTAAGATGTATCGGGGGCGCCATGCAGGGGCGGCTTGTCCCTCGCAACCAGGAAGAGCGCGATCGTGCCCGCAAAATGGGCATTAAGGACATCGACAAAATTTTCACATTAAACGAACTGGCCCAGGGTGATGATATCATGTTTGCGGCCACCGGCGTCACCAACGGCGACCTGCTAAAAGGGGTCCTCTTTCGCAAAGACGGGGCGACGACCTACTCCCTGGTGCTCAGGCAACGCTCCGGAACCCGGAGAATTATCGAATCAGAACATTATTTCAAAGAAGGCCACCCGGTCAGAATCTTGGACCAATAGAAAGGAGTAGAGAAATGAATATCGAAATCACCGCAAGGCATTTTGACTTGACTCCGGAGTTGAAAGAGCATGTCGAAAAGGAGGTCGCCGGGCTTACAAGGTACTTTGAAAATATTATTTATTCGGAAGTTATTCTGGATGTTGAAAAATACCGCCAGACGGCGGAAGTCAAGGCCAGGGTATATAAAGAAGTAATTACCGGCAAGGCTGATTCCGACGATATGTATGCATCGATTGAAATGGCCATAGATAAGGTCAAGAGCCAGCTTAAAAAATACAAGGAAAAGCTCAAAGAAAGACGTCCTGAGGAAATAACCGAAACCGTCGAGCGGGCCACGAAGCCTGAAACCGACGTCGATGCCGTCGATATGTAATTGAATCAAGTATAGAATTTTAAAGACTCCCGCGTGACTGCGGGAGTTTTTTATTTAAACGAATTGTTATTTATAATATGACAATTCGAAGCGGCGCAGGCAGGCCGAGGCGCAGTCTTGGACTTGATTGCTCCAGACGTATAGCTCAACAGCCAGCTCATGCCCGGCGATATCGACATTCGGAATATTTATCTTTTTCGATATAAGCAAATCGCCGGTCTGCGATGAAACATTTTCGGTATAGATAGAAACGCCATCGACGATGTACCCGATGACGAGGGTGGCGTCATTCAGGGTGACATTAATAAACCATGTCACATTCTCGGCATCGGCCGGAACCAGCACCGTGTCGGCCATGGTCATCAGTCCGAATCCGTTAATCTCGCACGAATTATAATAATAACACTGATTTTCCGAATTCATAAGCCAGCTTTTCCAGAAAGCAAGATCCTCAAGGATCCAGTCATCGGGATTGGTCACGCCCTGTGAAATAAAAAGAACATTTTTGATCTGACCCTGAAGCACAATGGCGGTATCGTTCACAATTTTGACAATAAAAGTATCCGAAAGGACCTGATAGACCGGATTGCCGACATCTTCAACGGCAATCAGCCGGTTTCCCGGCGGGACATTATCGATGGTAAAACCGCCCGACAAATCGGTCACATCGACCAACCCGGTCGGTGTCCCTTCATCATTGAGGATGGTGACTTTAACATTTTCGAGGCCGAGATCATTATAGGCGGTGATCGTGCCGGTTACGGTATTGGTGAGTCCGTCACATTCCAGCAAGACATCATGAATCAAACCGGTATCAATGGTCAGTTGTTCCGAATAATCGGTACACCCATCTTTGGACAGCTCAATGGTAAACGGGCCGGGTGAAAGATGTCTTATTTCATAAGCTCCACTGAAACTGGCCGTATCGACCAGCCGCCCGACCGAAACGAGGGCGCCGGGAACGGGGATTCGAGTCCCGGCATAATAGGCATGTCCCGAAACGGTCTCCCCTTCGATTAAAGGTATCCAGATGCCGGTATCTCTATCCGCATGGCCGTCGGAAACATTCAGCATCACTTTCAAAGACATGCCGCCCTCAAGAACCGGGGTTACGGTCAGCGTACAAAGGGACGCCAGGGTATCGGAAAAACGCCCCGCCTTAGGATAGGTGGACCATTTCACGCTTATGCTGTCCCCTTCCGGATCGGTCACATAGGCGGTCAGGACAACATCGGAACCGGGGTGAACGGATGTCGGGTAAGTGACTATTGAGTCTATAAGTGGCGGGTTGTTATCCGGCCCGGAGCTGTTTTTGGAGCAGCCCGACATAAGTAAAAAAGCGCCCATCAAAACGGTCAGGAACAGATCCCCCAACCTGATGCGCGGCGTCAGGAAGTATGCCATATAATTATTCGTCATTTTACCGGAGAATATACATCAAGCAGGGGGAATTGTCAAAGGTTCAGATGCGCGAACGGCGGTCAAACATGAACATGTTTAAAAATAATTCCGGCAGTGGGGAGAACAGGAATATAGCGCCGCCACTGCCGGTTCTTCCGGACTTCGTGAAAGGAGTGTTCTCTATTTCTGTTGACCGGTTTCGGTCTTATTCTATGTGATATACCAATCTGGCCGGAAATTATTCGAAGCCGGGAACCATTTTATTGAAAAATATAAAACTTTTTGAATTGACTTTAGGCCCCGGTCGGCGCAAATTTGGGGGAAATTTTAACGATTACCATATTGAGGAAGAAATGTTTATAAAAAAAGCTTTTGGTGTAGTATTGCTTTTTCTTGTTATCCTTGCCTGCAGTAAGACGCCGGAGGGGGAATTTTCGGCCGATATGGAGGTCAGCGATAATGAACAGACGGTCATTACAAAAATATACGTCGCCGATTCGCTGTATCGAATGGAGCAGGAACAAGGAGAGGAAAAGATTGTGGTTATTGTGGACGAGCGCAGCGGTATCACGCGGGCGCTGGTGCCTTCGCGAAAAGAATATCTGGAAGTCTCCACCACCGACCCGATCAGCCTGACCAATGACCCCTTTCAGGGCCTGAAATTCACCATGACAATCGCCGAGAAAACCGATCTGGAACCGGATATGATCAGCGGCTTCCGGTGTGACGGATACCTGCTGAAAAAGAGCGACCAGGAGCTTTTATCATACTGGATCTCACCGGAACTTAATTTTCCGCTGAAAATCATCAACCATACGGCCAACAGCCTGACCCTCGAACTGAAGAAAATAAAACGCGAAAAAATAGACCCGGCCCTGTTCGAAATCCCCGCCGATTACAAAAAGATGAAGGGGCCCAATGACCAGGCGATCGAGATCCCCACCTGGGTGGACCAGATCGAAACGGCGCAAATCCAGGCGCCACCGTTCGAAATGGAACTTACCCAGGGTGAGATGGTGCGGGTTAAAGTCGAACCCGGCAAGGCCGTAAATGTCTTCGGGCAGGGAATCAATGACGGTTACACGGCGCTGACGGTCGTGCCTGTCAGAGACAACATGCCGACCATCGATCCCGAGGCCCGAACACTTAATTTGACGCAGGGGCGAACCGGCAGTCTGGTTTTCGAAGAGAGCCCGCTTGAGGCGGACGAAATCATTATCCGCACCCGTGAAGGCGCGGCCCATGTGAAGGTGACTCAGTTCGAAATGCCGGAGGGTGAAACCGTTTCGGCCGGGAATGTATTGCGCAAGAAGATCGTTCCAGGGAAAAAGATTGATGTTCGAATGGTCAATATCTCCAAGGGGGAGTCAAGCTGTATATTGACTTTTCTCATGAACGGCAAAGAATTGGCCGGTGATTTAATCGGCCCCGAAAGTTATCGCACTTTTGTCATGAAAAAAGAATATGGTTACGAAAAAAGGACCTTTTCTCCCAAAGGGGATGAAATCTTAATTAAAGTAACCAAGGGCGAGGTAAGCATCTCGCTGCACCCTCTGGAGTAATCTTTTAATTGCGGCATTAATTAAATGGAATTAATCGCGGTTTGCTATCCGGAACTGAGAGAAAAGGACCATGATTTTATTCAGTCTATCCGGAAAAAATATGATGAAAACTACCCGATGATCGGGCCGCATTTTACACTTATTTTTCCCACGGCCGCTATCGACCGTCAGCAATTTGTCGATCACTGTCGGCGGGTTTGCAGCGATTTTCGACCCTTCTCGATTCTCATACGATGCGCCCTCGTCAACAAATTCACCCGCGGAGATAAATGGTTTGCCTTCCTGGTCCCGGATGAAGGCTTCAGTCATATCGTCAAGCTTCATGACCGACTCTACACCGGAATATTAGCCGATGAATTAATACTGGAAATTCCGTATATACCTCATATAACGATGGCCCAATCAAAGGAAGCCGGCGTATGCAAAAAGGTGACCGATGAATTCAATGAGCGAAACTTTCAAATCGGCGGGACCGTTACAAAACTCGATCTGACGATATTTGAACCGGGAAAAGTGATGACATTTGAAAAGGTTGAATTAGGATGAATTTTGATTCCTGTTTTATTCGAATGATTTAAGCATGCTGAAGAAAATAGTTTTTATAATAGTCGGACTGATTGTCATACTTATAGGTTTGCTTCTGGCCATATCCGCCGGCGAGAATATTTTTAATCTTGCTCTCGATAAGGTGATCGAGGTCGAGCAAGAGGGGTTCATTTATCATGTCGGATATTTGATCGGTTCCACGGTCATTTTGTTTTTCGGCATGGGCTTGATCCTGCTGGGATACTGGCTGATTCGTCGAGGTATCAAAGGCGGGAGGGATAAATCGGCCAGATCGCAATTCGAGATAGGCCGGGTAATCAAGCCGTATAGATCGGCCTATCCGAATCCGTTAAAGTTGAAAAAAGACGATAGAATCCGAACCGGTGAAAAAGAAAGCGAATGGCCCGGCTGGGTCTGGTGTACCGATAAAAGTGATATAAGCGGCTGGGTTCCGGAGAGCTATGTCCGGATGAACGGCGCCGAGGCAATTGTTATTTATGATTATGATGCCACCGAATTGACGGTTAATCCGGACGACGAATTAATAATTATAAATGAAGAAGTCGGCTGGTACTGGTGCCTTGGGCAGAATGGCCGCAGCGGCTGGGTGCCGAAAGAGAACGTGAAAATAAATCATTAATTCTCTTCTATTATTTCTCTCGATATTAAAATAATTCGGCCCGGTGGAAATACCGCCGGGCCGTAGATTTTTTGGGGAAAGATCTGAATTACAGGCAGGGCCAGAAATACGGACAGGCCATCGGAAAACCTAGCTTATATAAATAGGATATCAAGGCTGTGACGTCGAGAATATTCGTGGAGCAGCTTCCGTTGACATCGGCGGCCCGGAAATCATCCGGCCCCGCCCCTTCCTTGTAAAGGTAGCTTATCAGCCGCGTGACATCCAGAATATTCACCGTTCCGCCGCCGTCAACATCGCCGCAAACGAACGTCGTGACGGACGTGAGAGAACCATTTACGATACAAACATAGCTGGTATCGAGGCGCCCGGTTAGAATCGTATCGCAACACCAGACCGAATCGACCTCGGGACTTTCGCAGGGAACCTGCCACATAAAATCACAGGGAGGATCGATTCCGGGTCCGCAGGTGAAGCATCTCTCTATAGACACAGTATCTGTGACAACGCCGATGCTGAACCCATGCATATCCGAAAATGAGAAGTTGTCAAGATTATCTCTTTGAATTAATATGTCGACAGTGCGATCCTGAATCTCTTCCGGAAGGTCATAGACATTGACCAGAAGCTTTATCAGGGGGACGCTTCCATCTTGCGGCAAAATCCCGGGATTATATGGAGGAGTAAAATCATGGGCCATAGCGGTTATTTTTAAATCATACCCACCCGGAGAAAACGATCTGGCTGCCACATAGTTCCACCCGGAGATCAGGGTCCCGGTGGTGTCAACAACTCCGACCTGGACATAATGGGTATCGGCGGTCAGCCAGTCATAATCGACCCCGAATAATAAAACTGAATCGGTAATATCATTGGAATCGACACATAGCAGGCCATCCCATTCCAGACACCGCCAATATAACATATCGGCCTTTAGAACGGTATCGCGGACAAATTCCATGATATCGGGCCGATTAAGAACCAGCCATAACTCAAAACCGGCCACAGTGTCCACTTGATTTACCAAATAGACATCAATAATGGCATTATTCTGTCCCGATAATGCGTAAGAATCTTCCCCTTCCACCTTCAGTTGGCAGGTTTGCGCCGCTAACGGTGCCGATGCCAGGGCGATCAGGATGACCAGCAATAGCAGACCGGTAATCGACCCAAAAAAGACGCACAAAGACTTGCCAGAGACTCTCATGGCTCGTCCCTCCATTTAGAGATTGATAATAATGTTTCGGACCGTTAGCAGTATTTATATAAATATACAGCCTATACCATCTTTGTCAAGGAATATGATTTTTTGAAGTTGACTTATCACCCGAAATGATTAGTATTGAGTCTTATAAAATTAAGTCAACATCGAGGTGTGCGGATGAAAAACTTTATAATATGTCTGACAGGTTTATTCCTGATATTATCGCCGGCCTGCAGCAAAAAGGCTCCGGAAAAGATCGATATCGGGACAGTCGAAAATTCCATTTACAGCAACAAATATTTCGGTTTTGCCCTTGATCTGTCGAAGGATTGGCAGATTCAGGAAAACCAGACCATCCAGATGATGCGTGAGAGGGGCAAAAAACTGCTCTCGGGTGATGACAAAAATATGCAGGCGGCGCTTGACCTGGGCGATTTATCCACCGTCAATCTGCTGCTGGCTACCCGGCATCCGATGGGCGCCGAAGTCGCCTTTAATCCAAATGTTGCCATCGTGGCGGAGAAAATAGATCCGATTTCGGGCGTCCTGTCCGGAAAGGATTATCTTGCCAGTGTCGTCGAAATCCTGAACATGAGCGATATAGAGGTCAGTTTTGATGGGAATTTTAGGTCAATGAATTTCGGCGGTCTCGATTTCGACAATATGGGCGTGGTTATGACTTATCAGGACAAATCGATCTCGCAGGAATATTTTGCGGCAATCATAAAGAGTTACGCCCTGTGCATAATCATTTCATATACATCTGAAGATCAGCATCAGGCTCTTTACGATCTTTTGCAGACTTTGAAGTTTCGTTAGCTGATGTACTAATTATCCGAACTGAATTTATCCAGCTGTGTCTGATAAAATTCGTTTCCCGGCTCCTCGTCGATGGCCAGTTTGATCATCCTGACCGCTTCGACTTTATCGCCACGGGCATAGCAAATCTCGGCCACCGTGTTGAGCACTTTGGCGCGGTATTTTCCCGGATAAACCATATCGACCGCGCGACGGGCATAAAGCTCGGCTTCTTCCAGATCGATTTCCCGCTCCAGGCACCACTTGGAAAACTCGTAATACTTGTCGCGCTCATTCATCCAGTCCGCACCCATAGTGGCTTTTTTGATGGAGATCGCTTTGGTGGTGTCATTCTCGACCTGCAAAGCATAGTCTGCCTTCAGAAGCTCATGCAGTTCCTTGTATTGCGCGCTTCCGGCGGTGGCGTCGATACCGGTCTGAAGATACTTGGCAATCCGGACATTTTTGCCCAGCTTGCGGGCCAGGCGCGCCATCATCTGCCCCACTTTGACCGTGTTGCTCAGGTTTTTGGCGGGATTGATAAGGGCGTTATCGGCGGCTGGGAGAACCGAATCGAATGGTATCTGATCGAGCCAGGCGGCATTGGCGAAATTACGGAATATATCATAGCTGAAATCATAAGCCTTGATGGTTTTCAATTCCTCGGCCTGGCGAAAATATTCGAGCGCCTTGAGATTTTCATAAATGTCGGTGTAATATCGGGCCAGGATGACGGCGTCATCGAAAGTCGGCGCCGTCTTGAAACGATTCTCTCGCGCGCTGACCGTGGTCAGATCGCGCAGTTTTGATTGCAGGGTATTGACAAGGGCCTTGCCGCCGCCGGTATAGCCGGTCCAGCGGGTGATGATATCGCCCTTCTGATCGGTCAGGATATAGACCGGGTAGGTCGTGCCGACCTGGTATTCATCCTTGAGCTTCTTCCCTTCATCGGTCGTGACATTGAGCGGCACATGCACCACCGCCTTGAGCGCCTCGATGATGATGTCTTCCGTTTCCGCCTCACGGGCGGCCTGCTGGCAGAATTCTCAGTCGGTGTGGACAAACTCCATCAGGACCGGCTTCCCGGATGTGGCCGAGATGGACCACGCATGCTCGAGAGACTCGACTTCCTGGGCAAAGGCATTGGCGGCGATTAACACCAGAATTGCCAATAAGATTATAACCGCATGTTTCATATATCTTTATACAATTGAGAGGTTATTTGTAATGTTTAATTATAATATAAAGAAGGGAAATTATCAAGTGGGGCATAATTTTATCCTTTTAATCCATAACTTGTCTTTCACTGACACTGATTGACAGCGGAGATAATTATCATTTATAAAGCAAAAGTCAGGAAGAAAGGGTGGCATTCCCAAGCTTGCTTGGGGATGTTCTTTGAAATCTTCTATATATGGGAAAAAGAAAAGAATTCAATTTTGTCGGACATGCCCATGAATTAACTTTCACATGTTTTAAAAACCGACCTTTTCTCTTGAGTGAAAGAGCGTGCCAAAATTTAGTATTCTCGATCATAAAAGCCAGAGAGAAACATTCTTTTGACCTATGGGCCTATGTGTTCATGCCAAATCATGTTCATTTACTTATTTATCCCAATACGAAGAAATATTCAATAGCCAGGATACTGACTTCAATCAAGCAACCAGTATCAAGAAAAATGGTAAATTATTTAAAAAGATATTATCCCATTGGATTGCAGTTAATGGTGACAGGTCAAAAAAAATGTTCCTTATAGATTCTGGCAGGATGGCGGCGGATATGATCGTAACATATTTTCTCACGATGCATTGGCAAAAACAATTGATTATATGCATAACAATCCTGTAAGAAAAGGCTTGGTAAATACACCGTTAGCATGGAAATGGTCGAGTGCAAAAGACTGGATTGGTGCTGATAACGGGCCAATTAAAATTGAAAGATCCAGTTTCCCTATTTTGTGACCCCGCCCCAAACAAGTTTGGCGCGGCCACCCCAATTCCAAACAAAGTCTGTCAGCGGCCCCTCGTGGCCCGGAGGTTCTGCTCCGGGTTTCTTGAACCATATCACATTTCAAAAACGCTACCACTTTGATGGTAAATCCATCCGGGGGGTATTATAGAGGAGATAGAATATCATTATGGCTACATGTGCGTCAAAATTGGGGATTACGGATTTGTTTATCATAAGGAAAATAGGCAAGATCGCTTTCCCCGCCAACGGCGGAATTTTGACTCCTGACTTGCAAAATTTCCTGTCATTCCCGCGCAGGCGGGAAGGTGGATTCACATTTGAAGTGCAACAATTGCTCTAAAAATACTTCAGACGGTGTTTGAAAGTCCAGACATTTTCTC
>PGXB01000039.1 GCA_002838945.1 candidate division Zixibacteria bacterium HGW-Zixibacteria-1 | reverse complement strand
ACGCCGTCATTCGAGCCTGGGTTTTAAAAATCCAGTTGACTTCGAACGGGCGGCTACCCTATCTTAACTATGTGTCCATTTTTTTAGGGGAAGACCACCCTGTTGAAAAGGTCAATAGTGATTTGGTATATTCGGTCCCCAGCGCCTGCTCTCTGCCCAGTAATAATTTGATATGATCCATCATTGAATCATAATCTGGCATTTGTGCATTCTTGCTTGATTCAAGGTCTATCTTGCCATTATCCTTCGCTTTGGCATTTACATCATTTCTATCCATAAAATACACTCATACACTTTTGATATTTGATTATTCCATATTCTATTAATGGAACTGCCCTCTCTTTAGGCCTTCATTTGACAACGCGCTCTATAAATCTGCCGACATTTTTAAATAAGATAATTGCCGACTTATAAGATATTATGCTATTCTACAAATTGTTGTCAATAAGAATTGTCGTAACTCAGTCAGCCAAAATAACTACTAAGTGTGGAATATTAGAATCAGTCACCCGGCGACCCCTGTCTACAACCTGTGGATAACTTGTGAAAATGTTGTGGCGTAGATGTTTAACCCCGAATTATCATGCTCACGATGTTCTTGCGC
This sequence comes from candidate division Zixibacteria bacterium HGW-Zixibacteria-1, assembly GCA_002838945.1. Taxonomy (NCBI): domain Bacteria; kingdom Pseudomonadati; phylum Candidatus Zixiibacteriota; species candidate division Zixibacteria bacterium HGW-Zixibacteria-1. Next base: position 34,520 of record PGXB01000039.1, on the reverse strand, counting down.
AGCAGAATACCCACCAACTTGGTTCCCTGAACCACATAAACCCGCCGAAGATTCTTGAATATCATCATCGCCGCCACTTCGACAATCCGCGTATCCATCCCGGTCACCTCATGGTCGGTGGCATACAATTGCGCGACTTTGATCTTGTCTTCATGCTTGAGCAGTTCTTCAAACGGTTCGATATCCATCGAATAGTTGAGATTCGAGATCAGCGTTTTGTAATCGGGAAGCGCCGCCTGGATTAAATCCTTGTCGGTTATCTGGCCCAGAAGGTTTCCGTCGTCATCAATGACCGCCATCGCCGACAATCGGTTTTTGAACATCATATTGGCGACATGTTTGAGGCTGTCATCCGGCTTGACCGTGGCGACATCGCGGGTCATGATATCCTTGACGCGCAGTTCCTTCTCTACACCGACCCCGCTGTTGTAGATAACCTCGACAACATCGGAGGGATGTCGGGCGGAAGTGACTCTCTGGAGATTCCCTTCAATTCGGGCGAAATTGGCAAAAGCAGAGAGGGTCTGCAAATAAAGATTCGAGATATGTGAGGGTGTCAGAAGCAGAATTACAACCGAAACCGGGACACTGTCGGGAGTGGCATCGCTTAATCCCCTTCTGGAAATACCCATCAGGATATGCATATCATCCACTTCGTCGGTCCGGGCATGGGGAAATGAAAAGCCCCGGCCATAGGAAGTGTTTTCGATCTCTTCCCGCTCCAGAATAAGCTTTTTAATGCCTTCGGTATTGATATCCGGCTTTTCGCTTCTGAGAAGCCCCAGCAACTCTTCGATTGCCTCTTCCTTGCTGGTCGATTTGAGATCTTCGATAATATATTTCTCACTTAGCATACTGGCGAGTCGCATCTTTATTCCTTTACCTCCGCTATGTCATCCGGCCTGATATCGGTCAAAGTCGGCGGCGACACGATTCCGCCGGAGACAATAAGCTTGACTGCTTCTTCTATCGTTATATTTAACGTAATAATTTCATCTTCGGGAGCAAAAATAACGAATCCGGTCACCGGCGTCGGGGTCGAGGGCACAAAAATCCCGACCATTTTACGTGATCCGGAGGCGGTGCTTTCCAGCCGAAACCGGCTGGTCGCAAACCCAATCGTGTAAAGGCCTTTCCTCGGATATTCGAACAGGATCACTTCCTTGAAAGTCTTGACATTCGGCAGGGTGACCGCTTCAACCAGTTGTTTGGTGGCATTATAAACGACCCTGATTATGGGTATTTTGCCAAGAATTCGTTCCCATACCTTGTACAGCCTGTCACCGAGAAAATTGCGGGTCAAGAACCCGGCCAGCAAGATAATAAGAAGGGTGACAACAATACCCAGACCGGGCACATGATAGCCAAAAACGCGAAAAATCACGGGAGACAGAATGCCGTCAATTGCCTCAAAAAGAAACCGCAATACGACATAGGTCAGTATAAGCGGTACAATCACGAGGACGCCGGAAAGAAATTGTCGCTTGATAATATCTTTTACTATTCTAAACAGAGACATGCCTCCGCCAACCTACTATAATCTATCGGTTCGCGCTGCCCGGTAATATATAGCAAGACAGGTAAAATCTGCCAGCAAAAAATATGTAACCGGGATCTGGTATATCCGCAAAATTATTAAAAGCCAAAGACTCGGGCCATGTCAAGGGCAAATTTCAAAATTGGTCCGGGAAACACGCCGAATATTATAAGACCGGCGACGCCGAGAATTAGAACGATATTGGCGGAAAGAGGCGGATTAACTTTAATGGCCGGGTTTTCCGGAGCGAAATACATCATTTTTATGACATTGGCATAATAGTAAAGTGAAACGACTGCGGTCAGAAGCGCCAGAATCACCAGCCAGGTATATCCGGCCTGAATACCGGCGGCAAAAACAAAATATTTGGCGGCAAATCCGGCCAACGGGGGAATACCGGCAAGAGACAAAAGGAAAATGGCCATAAAGGCGGAAATCATCGGGGACGTTTTCGACAGGCCGGCATAACTGGCGATACTGTCGGAGCCGGTTTTGTCATTGAAAACCGTCGCCACGGCAAAGGCGCCCATATTGGCGAAAAGATAAACAAACATGTAATAACCGACCGCGCCGACACCGAGTTTCGAGACCGCCACCATACCGACCATCACATAGCCGATCTGGGCGATTGACGAATAGGCCAGCATCCGCTTGATATTTTTCTGCCGCAAAGCGGTAATATTGCCGAGTATCATACCCGCCGAAGCCAGGATAGCGACAATAATGCCCCAGTCAAGCGGCTCCATGACGGCATCCGAAAAACCATAAAGACCATCGACAAAAATTCTCAAAAAAGCCACCACCCCGGCCGCCTTGGAACCGACCGAAAGCATGGCGGTAATGGGAGTCGGAGCTCCCTGGTAGACATCGGGCGCCCACATGTGAAACGGCACCAGCGCCAGTTTGAAGCCGATCCCGGCCAGAACCATAATCATCGCCATCAGCGGCGCCCAGCCGATTCCATTTGTATTCAAAAAAAGCAACGAAAGATTGATTTTCATCATCAGGATATCGGTGGTTCCGGACAGGCCGTAAAGCAATGACAGGCCATAGAGCAGGATGGCCGATGAAAACGCGCCGACAATCAAATACTTCAGTCCGGCTTCAACCGAAATCCGGTCATCTTTATAAAACGCCGTCAGGACATAAAGCGGGATGGTCGTCAATTCCAGTCCGATATAAAGCGAAATAAGTTCTCCGGCCGAAGCCAGGAACATCATCCCCACCGTGGAAAAAAGAATCAGGCCGAAAAATTCGCCCCGATGATTGCGGATTTTGGTGGAAGCGATATCAAACGAGGAGCCGATGGCCATAAATGAGGAACCGAGAAAGATAATTTTGAAAAATGTCGCCACCGAATCAGACTTAAACATATTGTTGAAGGTAATACCGCCCTGATACAGGTAAAGCAGGATCCCGGTGATAGCCAAGCCGCCCATGGCGAGGTATCCGATCAGTTTGGTATTCTTGCGTTTGGTCCCGAGGTCAAAGGCAATAATAAAAAGCGCCCAGAGAAAGAGGAATACTTCCGGAATAATCAATTTCAAATTGTAATCTGGCATAATCTCAATTCCTATCGAGCCATCAGGTTAACCAGGTTCTCCAGGGTTGCTTTCATAATATTGGTAAGGGGTGAAGGATAAACCCCGATCAGAATCGTCAGAAATGCAAGCGGCGCCACCGTGATAACTTCCCGAACATTGATATCGGTCAAGCCGGCCCATTTCTCGGAGTTAAACTCACCCAGAAAAACTTTCTGCACCATTCGCAGCATGTAGCCTGCGGTCAGTACCACACCCAGAACCGCGAGGGCGGTGTAGATGGTCAGATCGGGCGCCGGAGCGGTGAAAGCACCGATAAAAACCATGAACTCGGAAACAAAACCGGACATTCCCGGCAAGCCGAGTGAGGCCATCGAGAACAGCACCATCAAACCGGTATATACCGGCAGCTTGGAACCGAGTCCTCCGAAAGCGGCAATTTCGCGGGTATGCGCTCTATCATAAAGAACGCCGACCAAAAGGAACAGCGCCCCGGTGATCAAACCGTGGCTGAACATCTGAAACATACAGCCTGAAATCGCGGTTACCGAGGAATATGCGCCCAGAGCCAGCATGCAGTAACCCATATGCGAAACCGACGAATAGGCGACCAGCTTCTTGAGATCTTTCTGCGCCATCGATACCAGCGCGCCATAGATAATGGCTATCAAACCGAGGATGGCAATCGGGATGGCAAAATACCGGGTAGCTTCCGGGAACATCGGCCAGGAAACTCTCAGCATACCATACGTCCCCATCTTAAGCAGGACACCGGCAAGGATGACCGAAACGGCGGTCGGCGCCTCGACATGAGCATCGGGCAACCATGTATGGAACGGCCAGACCGGAACCTTGATGGCGAAGGCCACAAACAGGAAGACGAAACACATCAACTGCAGCGAGTGCCCCATGCCTCCCGGCACCTGCTGTATCAGTTCCATCATGTTCAGGGTGTGCGGATCGCTGGTGAAATACAGCACCAGAATCGCCACCAGCATGAATATCGACCCGAACAATGTATATAAGAAGAACTTGATCGCCGCATATTCTTTTCTGGGCCCGCCCCAGACACCGATCAGGAAGTACATCGGCACCAGCATGACTTCCCAGAAAACATAAAAGAGGAAGAAATCAAGGGCGCAAAAGACGCCCATCATGCCCGCCTCGAGCAGGAGGAAAAACGAAAAATATTCCTTGACCCGTTTGGCAATGTTAAATGAGGCCAGAATCGAAATAAACGATAATAACCCGGTCAGGAACAACATCGGTACCGAGATTCCATCGACACCCAGATAGTACTGCGCGTTAATCGGCGCGATCCAGTCGAACGGTCCCTCGGCAAAAACCATGTCGGCCGAACTGGAAAAGTTGAAATAGTAAAGATAGGTCAGGTAAAAAGACAGGAGCATGGGAATGAATGAGAAAGCCGCCGAGGTCCATCTGATCAACCAGTGCTTTTCCTTGGGCAGAAACATCACCGCTATAAAGCCGAACAGCGGGATGAATATCATGTAAGTTAATATCGGGAAATTCATGACTTTCTCTTTCCTCCTAAGCTTCTATATTCGGTTCCGCCTTAACCCTGCCGGAACGGTTTGTCTTAATTGCCAGACGGAGCAGCGCCAGTAGGATGACGGCCGCCAGCAGTATATAAAAAGCCCATAACGAAACTCTGAACAGCATTATTTCAAGGGCGGCCCCTATTATCACCAATGTGTAGAATTGGAAGGAACCGCTTTGTATGTAACGGAACAACCATGAGAAAAACATGCAGACGTGCCCGGTGCCGTTGACGGCACCATCGATAATCCATTTGTCGAACCACATCTTGACATCGGCCCACTTGATCGTTATCCATCCGGCGAAGTTCACGAGTCCGTCGATGACATTGGCATCGAACCACCACAGTACATTGGTCAGACCGAGAATCGGCCTGATAAGGATTATATCATAAAGCTCATCAAAGTAATATTTATTGTAAAGCAGAGTGTACAGCGGTTTGAATTTTTCGACGATGGCATCCGGCGAAATAGCTTTCTTATAATACATGGCATAAGCCAGACCGATTCCGGAAACGGCCACAACTGTCGATATCAGCATCAACGGGTAGTTGGCGTGCGGATGATAAGCTTCGCCGTGAAAAACGAAAGATGCGAAACCATGACCCAGCCAGGGAAGTCCGACCCAGCCGGCGAAAACCGAAAGAAATCCGAGAAACATCAACGGCACCGTCATCGACTTCGGCGACTCATGAGCATGATCGTAACGATGCTGGTCGCGGGGTTTGCCGGTGAAGGTCATGAAGCAGAGGCGGAACATATAGAAAGCAGTCATGAAGGCAATCGCCAGTGTAAACACCATAAAGACCGGGTGCGCGCTTGTGGCCGCCACGATTTCATCCTTGGACCAGAATCCCGACAACGGGAATATCCCGGCAATCGACAGCGAGGCCACAATAAACGTAATCGCGGTGATTTTCATTTTGCCGAATAATCCGCCCATTTCGCGGATGTCATTGGTGTGCACGGCATGTATCACCGATCCGGCTCCGAGGAACAGCAGCGCCTTGAAGAAAGCGTGGGTCATCAAATGAAATGTCCCGGCATAGAACCCGGGGGTGTGATGGTGATTATATGTATCATAACCATACAGCCCCAGCGCCATAATCATATATCCCAGCTGGCTGACCGTCGAATAAGCCAGCACCCGTTTAATATCGAATTGTGTCAGGGCAATGGTCGCCGCCATAAAGGAGGTGATCAGGCCGATTACGGCCACCACCATCGAGGCGGTTCCCGAAGCCGCAAATAATGTCATTGCCCGGGCGACCAGATAAACACCGGCCGCAACCATGGTGGCGGCATGGATCAAAGCCGAAACCGGGGTCGGGCCCTCCATAGCATCAGGCAGCCACACATGCAGCGGAAACTGGGCCGACTTGCCGACCGCGCCGCAGAAGATTAAGACACCGGCCGCGCCCAGAATCGCGGGCGATAGTGTCCCGGACTTGACGATGCTGAAGACTTCCTGGTAATTGAAAGTTCCGGCATACAGGCCCAACATTAGCAGGCCGACGATAAAACCAAGATCGCCGATGCGAGTCGTGATAAATGCTTTTTTGCCGGCATCGGAAGCCGACTTCTTCTCGAACCAGAAACCGATCAACAGATAGCTGGTAAGTCCGACCAGTTCCCAGAAGATGAATATCATGAAAAAGTTATTGGCAATCACCAGGCCGAGCATGGAAAACGTAAACAGCGACAGATACGAAAAATACCGGCTCCAGCGCGGGTCACCGTGCATATACCCGAGCGAATAAATCTGCACGCAGCTCGAAACCGTCGTCACCACCACCAGCATCACCGCCGTGAGCGGATCGAACCAGGCGCCCAGCTCAAGATGAAGCGACGGCAGAGTGATGAACGGGATGGACATTTCCAGTGGTTCGCCGTGACGGCCGATCATCTGAATCAGGACACCGATCGAATGAGCCAGCGCAATCAGGATCATGCCGATCGAGAGATACGACGACAACTTTTCCTTCCAGCGCGTGACGAAGATAATCATCACGAACGCAAAGAGCGGATAGAACGGTATTATAAAAGCATTTTCCAGCATATTACCACTTCATGACATTAATCCGGTCGACTTCGATACCCTTCCAGTTGCGGTAAATCAGTAGCACTATGGCCAGTCCCACTACGGCTTCCGCGGCGGCCACCACAACCACGAAAATGGCAAATATCTGACCGGTCAGGGTTCCATTGCAGGTAGCAATGTATTTATTGAACGCGACAAAATTTATATTCACGGCGTTGAACATCAATTCAAGCGACATCAGGATCCCGATGGCATTGCGGCGCGTCAGGACGCCGAAAATGCCGATGGCGAACAGGACCCCGGCAAGTGCTATATAGCTGCCCATATCAGGAACTCTCCCTTCTTGCCAGAACCACCGCTCCGATAAGCGCGGCCAGCAGAAGCACCGAAACGACTTCGAACGGCAGCACGAAATCGGTCATCAGGAGCTTGCCGAGCGACATAATATTATTTTCCGGCAGTGTCACTTCACCAAGATTCCATTTGGTCCGGAGCATGGCATACATAGAAGCGCCCAGAAATGCAATCGCTATCAGGCCCGCCGCCGTCACCTGTTCATTGGTTTGCTGGATTTTTACCGAAGTCAGCTGCGATGTTAACATGATGGCAAAGATCATCAGAACCGACACCGCCCCGACATAAATAAGCACCTGTACGGCGGCCAGAAATTCCGCATTTAATAAGATGTATATACCGGCCACGCAAAACAGCGTCATTATCAAAAATATGGCACAGTGAAAGATATTTCTCAGCGTCACCACCATCAGCGCCGATATTATCATCGCCAGTGACAGCAGGTAAAACACCGGTTGAGAAGCGACAGCATCAATGAAGTTCGTAAGAAAGTCCATTACTTCTGCTCCTCCCCGCCTTCCTTGTCAGTGCTTTCCGGTTTTTTCTCATCATTTGCATCCGGTTCAGTCTTTGGCTCGGTCGAGTTCGGGTTGGCCGCAGTCGCCTGCGATTTTTCGGATGTCGTATCGGCGGGCTTCGGCGCCGCCGGTTTGGGAGCCGGCTTCTTGCGCTCCGGCTTTTCATACGGCACATCACGGCCGATTTCCTGAAGCTTATCCTTGTGCCAGGTCATATCTTCCTTGTTCCATGACGAGAATTCATACTTCGGCGCCATTTTAATGGCCGCAAAGTTGCAGGCCTCTTCGCACAAGCCGCAGAAACAGCAGAGATTATAATCGACGATAAAATCATCAAGCACCCGCTTTTTGGTGGCCTCATCCTTGTGATTAACAATATTAATGGCCGCTGTCGGGCAGGACCGGGCGCACAGCATGCAGACAGTACAATTCAGTTCGCCGGTTTCCTGGTCGGAAAGCAGCACCACTACCCCGCGCGATCTTTCGGGCATGGTCCATTTCTCGGTCGGATACTGGACGCATACATTATGCCGGCCAAGATGTTTGGCAGTCGTCGCCATGCCGATCAGCAGGTTCTTTATGCCGTTGAATACTTTTCTCACCAGCTGAACCACCCCGAGTATTTCATAAACCCGGCCAGAATGAGATTTATAAATGAAACCGGAAGAAGGAACTTCCATGAAAACTCCATCAATTGATCCACCCGAAGCCGCGGGAATGTCCAGCGGAACCACATCAGGACAAACACGAGCGCCAGGGTTTTAATCATGAACCACATCCATGACGGAAGCAGCGGGCCCTGCCAGCCGCCGAAAAAGAGCGTCGCACCGATGGCCGAAACGGTAAACATATTGACGAACTCCGCCAGGAAAAACATGGCGAACTTCATGCCGGAATACTCGATGTTGAATCCGGCCACCAGCTCCTGCTCGGCCTCGGGAATATCAAAAGGTGTCCGGTTGGTTTCGGCCGTGGCGGCGATAATATAGGTAATGAAGGCAATCGGGCCGAACGGCAGGCGGAAAATGTACCATTGATATATCTGGGCCTGCGACTGGACGATATCGACCATCGACAGCGACCCGACAAAAACAATCACGGCCAGGACCGAAACCACCATCGGTACCTCATAACTGACCACCTGCGCCGCCGACCGCATCCCGCCCAATAAAGCATATTTGTTGTTGGAGCCCCATCCGGCCATCAGAAGCGATATAATGGTGAAAGTGGTGATGGCCAGGACAAATAAAATCCCGATGTTGAGGTCGGCAACTATCAGGCCATCGCCGAACGGGATGACAATATAGGCCATGAAAGCGGCCACAAAACACATAATCGGCGCCCAATAAAAGACATACCGATCAACCGCCGTCGGGGTAATATCCTCTTTCTGCAATAATTTGACGGCGTCATGCACCGTCTGTCTCCAGCCATGCCAGCCGGTCCGCATCGGACCCAGCCGCTGCTGGAAATGCGCCGAAACTTTTCTCTCCCACCAGACCAGGAAAAGAGCCACCACGCAGAGAAAACCAAAAACGACCACCGCGGCAAAGATCAGCGCGATTATATCGACCAGAACCTGAGGCAGGCCGGTTCCGGCCAGCAATTCATACAGATACTTAAATATTCCAGTAATTTCCATTATCTATCCACATCCGGCAAAATTATATCCATCGAAGCCATGACCGCCACCACATCGGCAATCAGGTGTCCTCGTACCAGCTCCGGCATAACCTGGAGATGATTGAAGGAACTCCCGCGAAGCTTGACCCGAAGCGGCTTTTTCTCTTTATCCTGAGACTGCAGATAAACGCCCATTTCTCCGCGGGAATTTTCGATCCGGCTGTACAATTCGCCGGCCGGGGCCTTGAATGTAATCGGACTGAACTTGGCGGAGATGTCACCCTCGGGAAGCGCATCGAGTGCCTGCCTGACTATTTTGGCCGATTCACGCATTTCCCTGATCCGGACCATGTATCGATCATAACAATCACCATTTTGTCCGGTGGGAATATCGAATTTGAAACGATTATATATCGAATAGGTATCATCTTTGCGAAGATCGAACTTAATGCCCGAAGCGCGCAGATTGGGGCCGGAGACACCATAGGCCAGGGCCAGTTCGGACGACATCACGCCGACATTCTGGTTGCGGGCCATAAAGATCGGGTTCTCGGTCAGAACTCTTTCGTAGTCATCAACTTTATGATCGAAGGTTGATAGAAATTGCCTGGCTCCCGGAATAAACTGCGGCGGGATATCTTTGGAAACACCACCGATTCTTATATAATTGAATGTCAACCTCTGCCCGCAGGTCATTTCAAACAGGTCAAGAATACTTTCCCGCTCACGGAAGGCATACAAAAACGGCGTCAGGGCGCCCAGATCAAGTGAGGTTGTCCCCAGCCAGATCAGGTGGCTGGCAATTCGGTTGAGTTCCAGCATGATTACGCGCAGATGCTCGGCGCGCTCGGGAACCTGAATACCGGCCAGTTTTTCCACCGCCAGTGAAAAGACCTGATTACAGGACATCGCCGTGCAATACTCGAACCGATCCAGAACCGGGATACACTGGGCATAGGTGCGGTTTTCGCAAATTTTCTCAAGGGCACGATGCAGATAGCCTATGACCGGTTCCGCTTTGACAATTTTCTCACCATCCATGGTGAGCATAAAGCGGCAGACACCATGTGTCGAGGGGTGATGCGGCCCCATGTTGACTATAAATTCTTCTGTCCGCAAATCCGCCATATCTTACACCTCGGGCATCCGTTTGAAATCGGGCGCGTCCCAATTCTTGCGCATCGGATGTCCCTGATTCCAGTCATCGGGAAGCAGAAACCGCGTCAGGTTGCCATGATTCCTGACATTTATTCCGTAAAGCTCCCAGACTTCCCTCTCAAACCAGTTGGCCCCGGCCCAGACTTCCTGCACCGAATCGATCTCGGCGTTTTCAAAAGGAAGCGGGAATTTGAAATCGAATCTGAGACGATTTTTGATCGAGGCCAGCGAATACACGACTTCAAAATGCTCACCGGTATCGACACCGCACATCATGCACAGATAATCCATCCGCAGGGTAGTGTCATCCCTGACGGCCCGGCAGAAATCGACCAGATCTTCCGGTTTTTTCAGCAGGAAAAACGGTTCGGCTTTGCCGGTTTGGAGAGGCTCTATTTTATCCTGAAATTTTTCGAGGAGATATTTGGCAAGTTCGTCACGGTTCATAACAAAAAACTTTAACTCCAATCCTGGATTTTCAGTTTCTTGACCTTCTTCTGCAGGGTCAAACAGCCTTCCAGAAGCGATTCCGGCCGCGGCGGGCAGCCGGGGATATAAACATCAACCGGCACAATATGATCGATTCCCTTCTCAACCGCATAGCTGTCATAATAAAACGGGCCGCCGCCGATCGTGCATCCCCCCATGGCGATGACATACTTCGGCTCGGCCATCTGATCATAAAGCAGCCGTAATCTTGGGCCCATTTTCTTGGTAATGGTCCCGGCCGCGATTATCAGGTCGGACTGGCGCGGCGAGGCGCGGAAAATCATGCCCAACCGGTCAAAATCATAACGGGATGCGCCGGTGGCCATCAACTCAATGGCGCAACAGGCGGTTCCGAATAGCAAATACCAGAGTGAACTGGCCTGCGAGTAACTGAAAATGGAATCCAGGCTGGTGGTTATCAGACCTCCACCCGGGATTTTTTCCAAATATACCGGAACTTTCTTTATTATACCCATTTAAGCGCCCCCTTCCTCCACGCATAGTAAAGCCCGAAAATCAAAATAGCAATAAAGATTATCATTTCTATCAGGGCAAACAGCCCCAATTGACCGAAAGCCACCGCCCACGGGAAGAGAAAGATCGCTTCAACATCGAAAACGACAAAAATCAGCGCAAATATGTAGAAGCGGTTGTTGAACTTAACCCACGAATTCCCGATCGGGGTCTCGGCACATTCATAAGTTTGATTTTTGGCTTTATAAGGATTATGGGGCCGAATCAGCCGGGCAAAGAAAAAGGTAAAGAGGACTATTCCTATCCCAACCATCAGAAAGATCAAAACCGATAAGTACTCGCTCATATCCTTTGTCAACTCCTACCGATTTTCCCGGCCTAAACAAGATTGTGATAATAATCACAAATCAAAGAACCTATAAAATACCTTTTTTCAAATTTGTCAAGAGTTTTGTCGAAAGAAAACAGTATTTCTTTTTAAAAGAAGCGGGATTATACAAAATCATGGGGCAATTCACCCCCGGTGATAAAATCGAAAATTATATACTAAACAGTATACTATACTAATATTGCTTTCTTATTTAGGCAGGACATAACGGTACAGGCATTGTCAAATCAATACTATTTCTTGACAAAATAGACGTCAAGAGATATCTTTACAGTAAGGATAGTTTTAAATAAATCAGGCCATCTGTTATCGGGAAGCTGTTGCAAATAGATGGCTCTCATTAATTATTATTTTTTGCATTAAATTATCCCTGCCCCGCTGACTTCAAAAAAGTATTGGCGACCATCGCCAAATTCAAACGGAGGGAGACTTATGCCTTGCATTGCGGGACTTTCAGGAACCAAAAAGAATCTTGCCATTATTACCATTTCCTTCTTAATATATATTGCCGCCTCGGCCGCCTCCCCGATGGCACAGATAAGCGCTTCGGATATCGAGGAATTGCATAAGCAGGGATTGCAGGAAGGCTGGACATTCAGTGTCGGGCTGAACCCGGCCACGCAGTTATCGATGGAACAACTGTGCGGTCTGGTAACGCCGCCCGACTGGATGGATATGGCTCCGTTTGATTCCTGCACACCGACACGAAGTCTGCCCGTCAGTTTCGACTGGCGGTCAAGCGATGCCCTGACGCCCATAAGGGATCAGGGTGGATGCGGCAGTTGCTGGGCCTTCGCCACTATCGCACCTCTCGAATCGGCCATCAAGCGTCGATTCGGCCTGTCGGTTGATTTATCCGAACAATGGCTGATCGACTGCAACACTCATATGTGGGGCTGTTACGGCGGTTATTACGCTCATGACTACCATCAATGGAAGGTCGGCAAATGCGGGCATTACGGTGCCGTCCCGGAGGAAGATTTCCCCTACCTGGAGGAAGAAGGTTACTGCAATGGAGAACATACTCACCCCTATACCATCCATCGCTGGAGTTATATCGGCGATGACTTATTCAATCCGTCGATCGAGGCCATGAAGCAGGCCATTCTGGATTATGGCCCGATATGCGTCTCGATTTTCGTAAATGATCCGTTCCGGGCCTATACCGGCGGAGTTTTCAATGCCTGTAATGATTCGATGGTCAACCATACCGTCAACATTGTCGGCTGGGATGACAGGCAGGGGACAAATGGGATATGGATAATTCGTAATTCCTGGGGAACCGGATGGGGCGAGGACGGCTACATGCGGATTGAATACGGCTGCTCTTATGTGGGGCAGTCGCCAAACTATGTCGAATTTATACCAATAAGGGAAAGAGTTCCTTTCCTGTCACGTACCGGTGGACTGATCCTGATGATTCTTCTAATATTAATAGCGGCAACCTCAATTTATTATTGGCGCCGGAACGCGGCAAAAGTCGATTTTAGAGCATAGGACAATTAACTAATTTCAAGGCTTTGGCCTTCTGGCGCCGGAAACGGCAATATAAATTATTGGAATAATCACGGCGCCGACAGACGAGACATAAAACAGGAATTTAACACCCCATTGTTGCGCCATCAGACCGGCCAGGACTCCGGCTGCAACTTCACCGATCGAGCAGACCAGATTATAGGCCGAGAGCATGGTCGCCCGGTTTTCCGATTTGAAGCGGCGGTTAAGGTGCGTCGAGATTATCGGCCGAATCAGTTCCTTCATGGCAAAATAGACTATTATTCCAGCCAGGGCCGGAGCCATCGGCAGCCGTACCGCCGCCATCAAAGAGAGCGTGACAAGAATAAAGGCCCCGGTCAAATACAGCTTGAGATAGCCATATAACTTCTTTGTAATCTTTGCCGAGACAATAGCCATTATCATCCCGGCCGCTGTTAACATACCAAAATATGACCCACCCAAATTCCTGACTTCCGAGAATAAAACCTGCCAGAATTGATCGACCGGTTCGAAGACAAAATTTGCCGCCAGCCCGACCGCAAAAAGCGCCGCAACTGTCCCGCTTGAAAGAACTGTTTTTAGTATTGAGGAAGATGACAGTGGCAATGGCTTATCATCCGTTTCCGAGGCCCTCGTTTCCTGAAGCAACAAAGCCGGCAAAAGGCATAACAGGGCCACAATCAAAACTGGAATAAAAAGAGCCGAAAGGGCCGCCCCGGCCAGAAACCCGCCCAGAATCATACCGCATAATAAAGATGCCGACTTATAAACGGTCCGATTGGCAAATATTTCGGCCAGCCGTTCATCCCGGTTCGATTCGGGGAGGCTGTCAACAGCCAGCGCCTCAAGAGCGCCCGAAATAAAAGTCTCGGCAATACCGAAAATCACTTCCGCGACCAAGAAACCGGTAAAATCACGAAAGAGCAGGAAAACCAGGGCAGACATGGCGTAAAGAGCGAAGCCTATGAAAGTCGATAACTTACGCCCGTAGCGATCGGCCAGACGGCCGGTCGGTATTTCAAATATTATAATGGTGGCTTCAAAGACCGCCGCCAGTAAAGCCACCTGAAAAAGCGTGATTTCGTAATGCCTGAAATAAAGGACATAAACCGGCAGGATAATCCCGCCCATGAGGGATAATCCTGCCTCAAGCCAGTAAAACAGTCTTATATTTCGCTCGCTCAATTTCAGATAACCGCAACAGCCTCGATTTCGACTTTGACACCTCTGGGCAGGCGGCTGACCTCAACCGCGGCGCGCGCCGGAAGCTGGGTCGTAAAATGGCGGGCATAGACCTCATTGACCGGGACGAAATCATCCATACTGGTTAGATATACATTGGTCTTGACAACATTGGTCAAATCGGCTCCGGCCGCCTTCAAAACCGCCTTGAGATTGGTAATCACTTGCTCGGCCTGCTCCGAAGCGGTCTCACCGACAATATTTCCGGTTTTGGGATCGAGCGGAATCTGCCCCGAGCAGAAAATCATGGTGGCGCATTTCACCTTGATGGCTTGCGAATACGGCCCGACCGCAGCCGGCGCCTTATCGGTCTTAATAATTTCCTTCACAATATCTCCTTTCTATAATTATTGATTGTTTTTGCTGAAACGTAATATTCTATAAATGACTTGCGCATTGAAAATCAATCCTTATTTATTGTCTTTTGGACAGTTAAAGAAAAAGTAACAAGACACCGATAAATTAACAAGTATGAATAACGATTTTCTCCTTGAAGAATTTCAACAGGTCGAAACGGATAAGCCGACGGTTCGTCCCCCGCGACCACCCCGCCGGCCCCAAAAGACCAAACCGCTCTGGCGGGAATATGTCGAAGTTCTCTTTATTTCGCTGGCGGCAGCCGTTCTTTTAAGGCTGTTTGTCGTGTCGGCTTATCGGGTCGATTCCGCCTCGATGGAGGATTCGCTGTTCGAGGGAGATTACATTTTCGTCAACAAACTGGCCTACAATTTCGGCGAACCACAGACAAATGATGTCGTCGTCTTCAAATATCCGCTTAATCCGACCAAGGATTATATCAAACGGATAGTTGCCCTGCCGGGTCAGACCGTCGAAATAATCGACAAGGTCGTTTATGTCGATAATCAACTGGCGGAAATTCTCCCCAATGCCAAAAACAGCGATCCCAAAATCATGGCGGCTCAGCTTTCGGCCCGCGACAATTTCGGCCCTGTTCAGGTTCCGATCGGGCAATATTTCGTGCTTGGAGACAACCGTGATGAGAGCCAGGACAGCCGGTTCTGGGGTTTTGTGCCGGCTGAATTTCTCAAGGGCAAGGCGTTGTTCATATACTGGTCATGGGAACCCGATCCGGATTCCCCCAAGTGGGAGTTTCCTTATATTACCTCCGTCTTCGGTAATACTTTCTACTTCCTGACCGGTTTTCCGTCCCATACGCGGTGGGACCGTTTGTTTACCGCGCTTTAAAAATGACTCTTTCTCTTTATATCCATTATCCCTTTTGCACCAATCTCTGCTCATATTGCGACTTCTATAAAATCCGATGCAATGAAACCATGGAAACCGCCTACTTCAAGGCGCTGACAACCGAACTGGCGCTGGCCGCCGATACTATCGATCCCGATAACAGAGTTATCGAGACCATCTATTTCGGAGGCGGAACACCATCGTTAATCAACCTCCCTCTGTTCGAAAATTTCCTGACCAGTATTCGCTCTCATTTTACGATTAAACCCGGCGTCGAATTTACGCTTGAGGTCAACCCGGAATCGGTCGATGCCGACCGCCTGAATGCTTTCAAGGAACTGCGTGTTACCCGGCCCGTATTCGGCATTCAGAGTTTCAATACCCGCCTGCTTAAACTGCTCGGACGAAAACATGTTCTCGATGATTCTTTCCGGGCGATATATCTGACCCGGGCGCTGGGCTTCGAAAATTTCGGCATCGACATGATTTTCGGCCTGCCGCGTCAGACCGGAAAACTTCTTTCGGATGATCTGAATCAATTGATCGACCTGGCCCCGCCGCATGTCTCATATTATCAATTGACTGTCGAGCATGACACAATTCTGGAAAAGAAAATCGTCGACGGCCGGCTGCGCCTCCCGGCCAACGACCTGATGGCAGCCATGTACCTGGCTATTAATATGGAACTGGGGCAGTATAATCTGCACCGATATGAAATCTCTTCATTCGCAAAACCCGGTTTCGAATGCCGGCACAACATGCGCTACTGGGAGGGCGGCGAATATCTCGGCCTCGGACCTTCGGCCCACAGTTTTATCGACAACCGCCGCTTTGCCAACAAGCCGGATCTAAAAACATATATCGACCAGATCTCGCGCGGCATCCGCCCCCTCATTTTCGATACCGAGAGCATTGAATCACGGATGGCTGAAGCTATCATGCTCGGTTTGCGCACCACCCGAGGAATTAACCGTCAGGATTTCCGGCGGCGTTTTAAGATGCCGCTGAAGAATGCCATCGACACCCAAAATCTCAGTATTTGCCTGCATGCCGGACTGATCGAAGCCGGTAAAAAATATATGCGGCTGACCGAATCCGGCTTTCCGCTCGCCGATGAAATAATCCAAAAGCTGATAAAATAAGTCGACATTCCCTCAATTTTTTTTTCGCCATAATCGAAATAATTGTGGAACCGACGCTACATTTATTATTATAATAAGGTGCGGCATAATTAAAATAGAATATAATCATGGGAGGGCGTTATGTACCGCTATCGGATCTCATTTTATTTTTCACTTTTTATTTTTATATCGATGACCACTGCTGTTTTTGCCGATCAACCGCAATTCAGGGTGGATAGTTTTATCCCGCAAAGGTTCACCGACCTCGAACTGAAAGTAAACGGTGGAATGAATAGTTCAGGATCACGGTTAAGTGAGAATCAACCGTTTGTATCCGCATACAGGCGCTACGAAAACAGACGCAACGAGCAAAATCTCGAACTTGGCGGGGAAATCGAAAAAAGATATGAGGTAATTCCCCGATTTTATTTATTTCGCTCGGATTTATTAGCCGATTTCGGTCGTGAGCATTTTGAAGATGTAGACGACTTTAAATATGCCATCACCAATTTACGTAAATTGGAAAGTGAAATTACCAGTTATGAATATCATATTTTCAATTCATACTTTATCGACGCAGGGATATACATTTTGGACGATCTTTTCCTTTCAAGTGAAGAAGAATTTAGCATTGATTACGTTAATACTGCCTGGCCCAGTAATGATGAGGATTCTTATTCCAGAGCTATTGTCGCCAATACTCTATCTGAGAATTATCAAAGCCAAAATGAAGATATAAATCGGGATTCAAAACGCTATACTATCGATGTAAAACTTGGCCCGGGATGGGGAAGGCTTTATGAGGGCGTTTATGCATCGACCGCATTATACATGATTGATGAGTTGCAGAAGAACAGCTACCTGATAAAAATGCCCGATTATGACCAGATGATGCGGCTGACTGAGATAATTTATCAATATAATATGAAACACATTATTGATAGTCGAATACGCAGGATCGAGGCTTTGACAGCTATTTGTGACTATCTCAAGAGCGAGAATATAGCTACTGAACTCGATCCGTCAGGTCTGGTCATTTTGCAGGATGTGTGGGATTATTTTCCTCGAGTATCAAGAAAATTCGGCTATCGTTTGCGCGTCGGCCCGGTCCTGTCATATTATTATTTGAGCAGCCAAACGACAACCAAAGGAACTATATATGAGCTATCCACTGAAACTGATCTGAATTTCCCTGCAACTGTGGACACAAATTTAATTTCTGAAACAATCACACATTCTTATGTACATAGCAAAGACATCATTAAGTCGGGTGGACTAAATATAGAAGGCGAATACCATGAACCTTTTGGCCATCACTGGCAGCTTGATGGTACAATATCAATTGCCACGTACTTTAAACATGAAATAAAATACGAAGATGATCTGATAAGTTATTTGCCTAATTATTCAAATCGACATTTTGAAAGGATCTATAAATATAAGGACATGTACACAGGAGACTTGACGGCCGTCATCACAAATATCATCAATTCAAGGACATCAATTTCATTCGCTGGCGATTACCATATTCAGCATCACCGAAAGGTCACAACTACTGTATTCGATGCCCTTAGTAATACCTTCATTGATTTATCACAGACAATGTGGGATTTAGACCTCAGTGGTAATTTGGAATATCGTTTGGCGATTCCAACAACGCTCACTTTAAGTGTAGGCTACTTTTTCTCATCTGGAGAACTGCCGCAAGGGATATTTATTGAGGACGACGACAACTATAATTACGCCTTCAACGCCAGCATTGAACATTATATATTTTAGTCAAGTGCATGGCGGGGGTTTTGTTTGTCGATAACAAAACCCTTGCTTGTGTCCACACTTTTTTATATTCTTGTCAGCCTGAGCGACAAATAAATAATCCCGGTTTGGTCCAGGATTAGATTTTTAAACAATATCGAAATATCAAAAAGCAGCTGACTGCAATAATAAGGAGGATGTATGAGTAAGAGACCGGTCGTAAGAATCATCACTCTGATGATCCTGTTCGGCATAGCATTACTGCCCGGCTGTCAGGGCGACAAGGCCAAAAGTGACAAAACCACCATTGAGGCTGCCCCCGAACGCGAAATCGTCCAGGTGGATCAGTTCCTCGAAGTTTTCAAAATGTTCTGGCAGGCCAATATGGATGGCGATATGAAAATGCTTCGCGATTCTCTCCAGGTCCTGGTGAATGCCGCCGGCAGCCTGGCCAAAGCCGAACTTCCGGCTTTCTATAACGATGTCAAAGCCGATTTCGATGTGAAACTCCAGCCCTTTTCTAATGCCGTCGTCAAGTTCAAAGCCGCCGCCCAAACCGCTGATGATTCCACGCTGACGGCGGCGCTCGATGAGGTCCGCCTGGCCTTTATCGATATTATGACAGCGGTATCCATCCGCCTCCCGGAACTCGAGCATTTCCATGAAATTCTGCAGCCCATCTGGCATGAGGCGCTGCCCAATAAAGATTATGCCGCCATCAAAGCCGCCATCCCCGACCTGAAAGAACGGGCCCAGGCTGTTGTAGACGCGCAACTTCCGGAGAAATACAGCTTTCTTGCCGAAAGTTTCAATGCCAATCGAAACGCCCTCAAGACAGCGGTCGACAGCCTCGGCACCGCCTGCGAGACCGACAGCGCCGAACTGATCGAGGCCAGGATGACCGATATGCATGATGCTTATCACAGTCTGACCGAATGCCTTGAATAAACTTCTGATTTTCCAAAATATAAGGTGTGCGGAGCTAATTATCGCCCCGCGCACCCTTTTTTTGTACATTCCGGCATATACCGGCCGCCCCGGCTATTTCGCAAAAATATCTTGACAGTCATGGAGTTAGAGTATTATATTGGATATATACATCGTAGATAATTGTTCCCATGCTTCCTTGATTTTCCCAATTTGACGGGAACGACTTTTTACATTCAACTCTCAAGTCCCGGAGGGACAATGAAAGTCTATACCGCCATTTTCGCAGCCCTGACAATTTCATTTTTATCGGCCGCATCGATCGCGCAGTGCCCTGCTGATCAAATTGTTTATCCCGGCACCGGCGTATCATTCGGCTATACTGTCGCGGCATCCGGTGATGTCAACAATGACGGCTATAATGATATCGCCGCGGCCGAAATCGATTCTTCCAGAGTATATGTCTTTTCGGGTCAGACAAAGCAATTACTTTACGAGTTCTACGGTGAACCCGGTGTCAAGCATTTCGGCTATAATCTTCTAATTTCCTGCGATATCAACAATGATAACTTTGATGATATCATTATATCCGATCACCAGTATGGTATCGGGCTCAATAAGATCGGTCGAATATGCTTCTATTCCGGCGCTGATGGTTCCCTAATACGGACCATTACCGGAGAAGGGTTAACGCAAAGTCTGGGGATCGGCTTGGCCCCGGCGGGAGATATCGACCGGGATGGATATATTGACATTATCGCCGGATCCTTTGGCCGCAGCGCATACATTTTCTCCGGACAAACCGGGGCATTGATTATGACCGTTACCGTGCCCGGCGCCGGCTCCCTTTACCCGCTCTTCATTGATGGAAACGGTCACTTCAATGATGATGAATACCCCGACTTCATAATCGGCGATCCCGGGAATGTCATGGTTGAGGAGAATGTCGGCCATCTTTATTTTTATTCGGGACAAACCGGCGAGATAATCTATTCTATTGCCGAGGGTGAGGATAAATTTGATACTTTCGGCTTCAATGCCGCGATTGTCGGAGATGTCGATGGCGATGGTTTTGACGACGCCGCGGCAATCGGACAAATAAGTAATTCCCCAAAAACCTACGTATACTCCGGGGCAACCGGCGAATCGATATACCAGCTTTCTAATGAAAACGGCTCCATTGGCGGAGCCGGCGATATTGACCGGGACGGCTTTGCCGATATCAGAACCCTTGATAAAATCTATTCCGGGCAATCCGGAAACCTGATCTATGACGCCGGCAGCACCAGCTATTTTCTCGGCGCCGATATCGGCGATATCAATAACGACGGCTATTTGGAATTGGTATCCGACTATTGTGCGGGCAGCCAGGGCGACAGCACCGTTACCGACACGGTCATGATTTACCGCCTGTTCGATGCCGATTGCGATGCCGTGTATGATGATGTCGATGAGTGCACCGATACCGACAACGATGGCTATGCTGACCCCGGTTTTCCGGCCAGTACCTGCCCGATCGATAATTGCCCGAGTACATACAACCCCGACCAGGCCGATATTGACGGTGACGGCATCGGTGATAAATGCGACAATTGCTATGATCTGGTATTCAAACTGGAAACAGTACCGGTTTTTATTGAGGGCACCTCGCCCGATGGAACCGGCGAAACGGCAGTCGTGCCTTTTAAGATGAAACTCACCGAGTGGTCCGACGGCTGTCTCCCCAGCGACACTTTTTATATACTCGCCGTCGATTTCTTATTTGATACAACTCTACTTATTTTCGACAGTGTCTATGCCGATCCGGTGAATTGGAATGGCGGACAGGATTTTGATTTCGATCCCTCATATAAACCGGGAATAGGAAGAATTATTGTTCAATTATATCAGGGGAGCATGCCGCTTCCTTCGGAATTCACGACCTATTTCTATCTTGTATTCCATGCCCGGTGCCAGCCGAATTTAAATGAAACGACCCTCAATATGAGCAGCGTTCCATTTAATAACTCGATTTTCATGGGCGGCCGTATGATCAGGTCGAACGAAATTATCGACGGTTCCGTAATTGCCGTCTGGAGCGAAAATCCCTGCTATGTGTGCGGCGATTTCAATCTTAATCAGAGCCTTAATATTCTCGACATCGTTTCTATTATTAATTATCTGTATAAGGCCGGACCGACACCCTTCGTGCCGGAAGCGATCGATGTCAACAACTCGGGGAATGTCGATATTCTCGATGTTGTCGATTTGCTCAACTATTTATACAAATCCGGCCCGGATCCGGTTTGCCCATAGCAGGGAGTACCGGATATTGTATATAAAATAAGTTTGCCTTCATGGTGCGTGGAAAAATATATTCGCAATATTTGGAAATTTCGGATATATTAAGGCGCCATTAATAAGGGAGGAACAAATGAGATTACTGGTCCCGGCTTTGATCATATTGCTGCTTTCGATCCTTTCCATCGGGCTGAATGCCCAGTGCCTGACCAACACCATTACAAATGCCCAGGCCGGCCTTGAATTTGGCGGTTGGATTTCGGCAAATGGTGATCTGAACAATGATGGTTACGACGACATAGCCATTACCGCCAACGATATCGATAAGGTATATGTCTATTCCGGAAAAACGCTGGATCTGATGTATACAATTGCTACGGAAATGAATTATAACAATAATGTCCCTGTCATTAATATCGGCGGTGATGTCAACAATGACGGCTATGATGATCTTATTGTCGGCACACCATATACCCCCAATGGCGGCGTCAATGTCTATTCCGGCCGCACCGGCAGCCTGATTTATACCCTGGAAGGCGGCCCGGGCGCCGATGATCTCGGCAATTGCGTGGACTACGCCGGGGATGTCAATAATGACGGCTATGATGACATAATCGCGCTGGACGACATCTCAAAAGTTATCGTTTTTTCGGGAAAGTACGGCAATAAATTGTACACTTATTCTAATACTGCCGGACATGATTTATGGGGAATTCTGGCCGGCGGCCTGGGCGATGTAAATAACGATGGCTACGATGATTTCTTTATTTCAGATGCCGGTTCATTTATAAATCAGATGTACGGCTGGCTGTATGTTTTTTCCGGAAAAGACGGCGACACGTTGTATACTCTCGTCGGCGCCGAAAGTGACGACGTTTTGGGCTGGAGGGCTTTCGGGCCGGGCGATATTGACGGTGACGGTTATGATGATATACTGGCTTCCTCCATGGATACCACCTTCTTGTTTTCCGGTGCGACCGGCAACATAATCCATGCTTTCCCGTTCAGGGCGGTCCACTTTTTTCAAGCCGGTGATGCCAATCAGGATGGCGTGCCTGACCTGGGAATCGACATTGATGGTGGAAGTGCCAAATACACTTATATTTATTCCGGGTCGAATCTTGCAAAATTATTTCAGGCATACGGCACCAACGCCGCCGGGGGTGATCTCGACCATGACGGTTACCCGGAAATATTATTAAGAAAACCTGTCGCGGCGGAAGATACCCTGGCTCAGGTCGCGATTTACAAGTACGGTGATATGGATTGTGACGGCTATGCCGATGCTTTTGACATATGCCCGCACATATATAATCCGGCCCAGGAAGATCACGACCAGGACGGCATCGGTGATTCCTGCGATACCTGCGATGAAGTCGAATTCAAACTCGACGCCGCCGTTATTTTTATCGAAGGCACCTCACCGGACGGCACATCCGAAACGGCCAATGTGCCGTTTCAGGTTAAAATCACCAGCTTCCTGGAAAATTGTTATCCCACCGATACCGTTACCGCACTTCAGGTTTATGCCAGGTTTGATCCGGAAAGGCTGACTTTTGATTCCGCCTATACTCTTCCCGAAATATGGAACGGCACCCTTGAATATGAGCTTATCCCGGGGGGGTTATATGATATTGTCGCGGTAAATCTTGCCAGCGGGAGCATGCCTGTTGGCAGTCAGTTTAAGACATTCTTCAATTTATCTTTTAAGGCGAAATGTCAGCGTGATTTAAGCGTAAATTTGCTTGATATCCAGACGACCCCTCAGCCTTCGGATAACTGGATTGTTATAGGTAATACATATTATCCTTACAAAGCGGTCGACGGGTCGATCTATGCCGTCATGGGAGATAACCCCTGTTATACTTGTGGCGACTACAACATGAATGGCGCTCTCAATATTCTCGATATAACTGCTTTCATAAATTACCTGTACAAAGGCGGCCCGGGACCAATCGATGAATATGCGGTTGACGCGAACAGTTCCGGCAACCTCAATATCCTCGATGTTTCCTATTTGATTGCATATCTATATCGCGGCGGCCCGGAACCGGTTTGCCCTTAATACAAGATTGACATACTTAATAGAAGGGAATGGCGCCACCATTCCCTTTTTCACATTTTTAATTATTTTCCGACATTCTCCCCTGTTTTTCTTATATTAATAACAGCCATGGAATTATTCGAAGACAATGAAAATAAGGGCCTGAGCCAGAAAGAATTCGACCGCACCAAACCGCTGGCCGACCGGATGCGTTCGCGGAGCTTTGATGAGTTTTTCGGACAGGAGAAGCTGGTCCGCAAAAACAGCCCCTTCCGGCGCGCCATCGAACAGGACCGGCTGGGATCGGTCATTTTCTGGGGCCCGCCCGGAACCGGCAAAACCACGCTGGCGCAATTGATTGCCATCGCCACCAGCGGACAATTTATTCCTTTCTCAGCGGTCACGTCCAGCATCAAGGAAATAAAGGCGGTCATTTCGAAAGCGGGTAATTTCAAGAAATTAACCGGCCGCAAGACTTATGTTTTCATCGATGAAATCCATCGTTTCAACAAGGCCCAGCAGGATGCCTTTTTGCCTTATGTCGAAAAAGGGGACATTATCCTGATCGGCGCCACCACCGAGAACCCGTCATTTGAAGTTATCTCGGCGCTGTTGTCGCGGGTCAAAGTCTATGTTCTGGAACGCCTCACCGATTCCGACCTGGAAAAAATAGTAATTCGCGCCCTGAATGAGAGCGAGCGCGGTGTGGCCGAGATGAATCTCACGGTCGAGGATAAAGCGCTGCAATTTATGGTCTCGGCAGCCGACGGCGACGCCCGCCGGGCGCTGAATCTTCTCGAGGCCGCCGCTTCCGATGCCGGTCAGGACGGCCAGATCACCCTTGAAAAAATAGTCGAGATACACCAGAAAGGAACGTTCATATATGACCGGGCCGGCGAAGAACATTACAACCTGATTTCCGCGCTTCACAAATCGGTCCGTAACGGCGACCCTGATGCTTCGCTCTACTGGCTGGCGCGGATGCTTCAGTCGGGCGAGGACCGCCTGTTTATCGCCCGAAGGCTGATCCGGATGGCTATCGAAGATATCGGGCTGGCCGATCCCGCCGCCCTCAATGTCGCTTTGGCGGCGCGGGATACTTATCATTTCCTTGGGACGCCGGAAGGTGAACTGGCCCTGGCCCAGACTGTAATTTACCTGGCCTGCGCCCCCAAATCCAACTCCGCCTATATGGCTTATGGGAAAGCGATGAAAGATGTCGAGGAAAAGGGTTCGCTTCCGGTGCCGCACCATATCCGAAACGCCCCCACTTCATTGATGAAAAGCCTCGGTTATGGCAAGGATTACAAATATGCCCATGACTACGAAGACGCCCTGACCGACTTGGAATGTTTCCCCGAGGAATTGGCCGGAACCGTTTATTACGAGCCTCAGCAGCGGGGTCGGGAAAGTAAAATAGCCGAATACCTCGAAAAATACCGCGAATACCGGCAGCGAATGAAAAACCGGGAAAAGAAGTGATTTCCGCCGATGGCCGTCAACTTTCGATTAATTTCTATGTA
Organism: candidate division Zixibacteria bacterium HGW-Zixibacteria-1; assembly: GCA_002838945.1. Classification (NCBI taxonomy): domain Bacteria; kingdom Pseudomonadati; phylum Candidatus Zixiibacteriota; species candidate division Zixibacteria bacterium HGW-Zixibacteria-1. Next base: position 9,243 of record PGXB01000039.1, on the reverse strand, counting down.
AAAGTAAATATATCGCAAATTGATTGCGTTTATATAAATTAGACTTTGCCGATTTAGGATATGATGAAAACATTTTTCAGACTTTCGATATTTATCATCGTGCTGTCTGCCTTTGCAGGAAACATTTCCGCCCAGGTGACTCTGATTCCGATGGATGAAACCCAGGCCGACCATCTGAAGGCCTATGGCATTGCCTTCAAGGCTCTTGAAATGGGTAAATCGGTCGAATGGCTGCTTAACTACCGGGCGGGATCTTTTGTTTTTGATTCCGATGACGAACTCAGTTCACTTTGCCTGATCCGCGGCGTCACCACCAAAGAAATCAACTCGTCGCAACTGGCCGATATCTACCGCACCATCGATGTCGAAAATATGGAGCGCGTGATTTTGGAAAAGGTTCCGTCCATCGCGGTCTATTCTCCAAAAAATCTCGAACCCTGGGATGATGCCGTCACTCTCGCTCTGACCTATGCCGAAATTAAATATGACATGATCTGGGATGAGGAGGTTCTGACCGGCGCTCTTGATGATTACGACTGGATTCACCTGCATCATGAAGATTTTACCGGGCAGTATGGCAAATTCTATGCCTCGTTTCATAATGAGCTGTGGTACCGTCAGGAAGTCGAAGCCAACGAAACCCTGGCGCGCCGCATGGGCTTTCATAAAGTCTCGGATATGAAAGAAGAAGTTTCCAAGACGATAAAGGACTACGTCCGGCGGGGCGGGTTCCTGTTTGCCATGTGTTCCGCCTGTGAAACCATCGATATCGCTTTGGCGGCCGAAGGGGTCGATATCTGCCCGCCGCAATTCGATGGTGATCCGGTCGATCCGGGCGCAACCGAGAGGCTGGATTATTCGAAATGCCTCGCCTTCGAAAATTTCACCCCCAGTTATGACCCGCTGCTGTATCGGCACAGCGATATCGATACCTATCCTGACCGCCTGGTGCGGTTCCCCGGCCAGGAGGCCGATTTCTTTTACTTGTTCGAATTCTCGGCCAAACTCGACCCGGTCCCGACCATGCTGGTGCAGGATCATGTCGGGATGGTCAACGGCTTTATGGGCCAGAACACCGGTTTCAGAAAATCATTGTTGAAGAAATATGTGACCATTCTGGGGATGCCCGAGGGCTACGATGAGGTCCGCTATATTCACGGTAACTATGGCCGCGGGACTTTCACCTTTTTATCCGGCCATGACCCGGAGGACTACCAGCACATGGTCAACGACCCGCCGACCGATTTATCGCTTCACAAGAATTCCCCCGGCTACCGCCTGATTCTGAACAATGTCCTCTTCCCCGCCGCCAAGAAAAAAGAACGGAAGACGTAGGATCAAAGACCTTTTAATTCTCCATGTCACTTTTTATCTTGTCCACCTATTAAAGATTTATTAACTTTATCTGTCTATTATTCCATAATTTCGAGTTAACTGGTGGGTCTGGAGTAAATAGCTCGGCGCCTGCCCTATCAATTCTGATCCATTTATAGGGAGTTATCAGGAAAATGAACCATCAAGAACATCCTGAAGCCGGGGAAACTGTCGATACTGCGGAAGACAAGCTGAAAATCGCGCTCTGTCTTTCGGGTGGCGGCTACCGCGCCGCGCTGTTTCATCTCGGCGCCCTGCGGCGGATGAACGAACTCGGCATCCTCGGCCGGGTCGATACGCTGAGCTCGGTCTCCGGCGGAAGCATCCTGTCGGCGCATCTGGCCGCATGCCTCAAGAAACAACCATTCCAGGGTGGTAAGATTCCAGACTGGGAAAACCTGGTCGCGGTCCCGTTTCGGAAATTTTGCAGCCGTGACATTCGCACCATCCCGATCTTCAAGCGGTTCCTGCTTCCATGGAACTGGCCCAATCGAAGCACCCAGGTCAACGCCCTGATGTCCCGCTACCGGCGCTACCTGACCGACATGAAACTGGTCGATCTGCCGGAACATCCCAATTTCGTCTTTTGCGCCACCGACATCGTCTTCGGCATCAATTGGGTATTCGAGCGCACCCGGGTCGGCGATTACGGTATCCGCCACATCAAAACCCCGGCCGACTGGACGGTGGCGCGGGCGGTCGCGGCCTCATCATGTTTCCCGCCGATCTTCGACCCGATGCCGATCGGCAAACATTTTGTCAAAGAATCAAAACGCCAAAAATTGGATATCGGTAAAAAAGAGGGATTATTGCCGAAAATCCGTCTTTCCGACGGCGGTGTCTATGACAATCTTGGGTTGGAGCCGACCAAAAAGCACAATGTCATTTTTGTCTCGGATGGCGGCGCACCATTCAAGATCTTCGAGGAAGGCACTGCTTTCCGTCTCTGGATGCGTTATTTCGGGATCGCTTCCAATCAGGTCGGGGCCTTGCGCAAGAGGTGGCTGTTCGCCGATTTCAATACCAAAGTCGTCACCGATGATGGTGTCGGGCCGCTCAAGCAGGGAGGGTATTGGGGGGTCCTGAATGCCTCCACCGATCATGATGATTCAGCCCTGCCCGGCTATGATGAAAGCCTGGCCGAGGATATTATTTCGCAAATAAGAACCGATCTCGACGGATTCACCAAAGGTGAAATCGCGGTGCTTGAAAATCACGGCTACCTGCTGGCCAACCGAATTATCAGAAAATATCTCCCGCAGTTTTATCCCGACCCGGCCCCGGCTTTGGATGTCCCTCATCCTGAATGGATGGACTATGTTCAGATAAGGTGCATGTTGCGCGACAGCCATTCGCGCTTTTCATGGAGACGAATCTGGAATAAGATTATCCGCCGAAAAAGTTGAGCAAAGTCGGATGACATTTACAAACTGTCTGAAGCGGTCATGGCTGCTTCATGCACGAATAACGCCTTTTTCCGCGCCGTGCCCCAGAGGTAATGATGAATCTTCCCGGATTTGGCAATGACCCGATGGCACGGAATCAAATAGGCCACCGGATTGCCGGCGACGGCATTGGCCACCGCCCGATAAGCGCTTGGTCGGCCCAAATAGGCGGCGACATCCTGATAACTGACGACATTCCCGCGCGGGATAGTCAGCAGGGCCCGCCAGACATTCACCTGGAAATTGGTCCCTTTGATCAGAACATGAAACGGTTCTGGTTTTGAGGCATGCTCCGGTGCGAATATGCGGGTTATGTATGACTCTGTCTGCTTTCTGTTTTCGATCAGCTCCGCATTAGGCCATTTTTTCTTAAATAGCCGCATCGCTTTCGATTGACCGCCGCTATCGACAAACCCAAGAAAACAGATACCCCGGTCGGTGGCCGCCAGGAGACATTCGCCGAATGGCGTCGGATGAAACCCGTATTCGATCTCAATGCCCGCCCCCAGTTTCTTGAATTCGCCCGGCGTCATGGCCTCGAAAGTGACAAACAAATCATGCAGCCGCCCCGGCCCGGACAGTCCGGCATCAAATGAAGTATCCAGCAGATTACCGGCCTCGGCCAGTTTCTGCTTGGCATAATCGAGCGTCAGGAACTGCATGAACTGCATCGGGCTGATACCGGCCCAGCGCTTGAACAACCGCTCGAAATGATATTTGCTCAGACAGACAGCGGCGGCGATTTCATCGAGGGTCGGTTGCGACTTGAAATTGACCTCGATATATTTGATCGCGTTCTCGATCCGCCGGTAATCTTCGGCCTGCTGTGAATAATTTTGCTTTTTCATAATTCAAGAATAATATATCGCCCTTTTCCCCGCCACCCGAATCTTGCTAATATTTTCAGGAGTGGGAGGGCAAGAGGCAGGAGTCCGGAGCCCCCCTTCCCTACTTTGACTGTAGAATATAAGAACGGGCAGATCCTTCGAAACTCAGGAGGCCTGTGGACCCGCCATGGCGGGCCGCGCACAAAAATTGGCTTTGTTTTTGCGTTTTTAAAATTTCGATATTCCCATTCTCCAGGCGACGGGCCGACACATGGTCGGCCGCTACATTCAATTCATGTCCTGTCAGGTCCTGTCAGGTCCTGTTCCTCCGATGCAAATCGGGGGAATGTGACCTGACAGTCCCATTTCCCTGGGTAACCGGGTGGCATTCCCAAACTTGTTTGGGGATGTCTTTTCAAACATTCCGCCCCAAATAAATTTGGCGCGGCCACCCTTTGCCGGTCGTGATTTTCCATAAAATAACATTTACACCGACGATTAAAAGAATTACGCATGTCATTGCGTAACAAATCACCATCAAATTACTATCGTTTTTGCAGTGATTTTTGCAAAAATTTCCTTGTACGATATTTGCTTTCATACGATTACACGGAATTGGGTTCGTTTTCCCATTTTTAAAGTTTCGACTACATTGGGGCAGCGAAATTTTAATCGTAGAGGCCGACCCGCGTGTCGGCCCGATTTTTTCAGGCCGGGCGCATTCGCCAGGGCTAACGCCCCAGCGAATGATATAAGGCGCAAAATCAGGTGTAATCATAGAAAGTTCCCTCTATAATACCCCCCGGATGGAATTACCATCAAAATGATGTGGTTTTTGCCAGAAAAGACATGCTATGATGGCGGGGATTTCGACCTACCCGCTAGATGATATATATGGCAAAGATAATCAAAGCAACTCCCGCCAGAACCGAGGCCAGGCAGATGAAAAAGATATTTCTGTGCAATTGCGACCATGCTTCCAGTTCCCGTTTTGCCGCCCTTGAAGGTGAAATGACAAATCTAACGGCCTTATGAAAAATGACTATTGATAATCCGAGCAGAAGCCAGCCATGAGGCGGATAGTCAGCTATAATCACATAAGCACCCCATAGCGCCATAATACACAACACCGCGCCGCCGGCAACACAAATCAGCCTCTTGCTCGTGTACCATGCAACCATTCTCTTGAAAAATGCCGGGGATATAACACCGGGAAGACGGTGCATGATAATAATGGCCGCAATCAGAATGGCATATAGTTTCGGATATGGCATGGTGTCACTGATGAAATAGTTTGCTTCTTGATAATTGCCCGAGCAATTCACGGCATCTATCATAAAAACCCGAGCAACCGGCCGCCCTGATAAATCATAAAGGCGGTGATCCAGGCAAGCGCTGACTGAAAGACGATTGAAAACCACATCCACTTCCACCCGGTCTCGCGCCGGATAGCGGCAATCGTCGCCACACATGGGGTGTACAGCAAGACGAAAATCATGAAGGCGTACGCCGCCAGTTTGGTGATGCCGTTGTCAGGATTGCGCAGAACCGAGATCAGGCTTTCGGATTCATCACCGGGTTCATCACCGATATGATATAGCACGCCCAGCGATGACACGACCACTTCCTTGGCGACAAAACCGGTGATAAGGGAAACACCCATCTGCCAGTTGAAACCGAGCGGCGTCACGAGCGGTTCGACAATCCCGCCGATCCGCCCTATAAATGAATACTGAAGATCCTCGGTGGCCCGGGCCGCTTCCAGTTCGGATATTTTTTGAGTGGAATAATCGGATTCGATAAACGAATACCGCTCGATCTGAGAATCATAATCGGTGGCATATTCGCTCTTGCGCGGAAAATTCCCCAATGTCCAGAGAATAATCGAAGCGATCAGGATGACACCGCCCATTTTCCTGAGATAAACCTTGGTTCGCTCCCACATATGTATCCCGACCGATTTGACGGTAGGGTAGCGATACGGCGGCAGTTCCATGACGAACGGGATACTGTCGCCCTTGAGGATAGTCTTGCGCATCAGGCGCGCGGCCAGCACCGCAATCAGGATACCGACCAGGTAAATCGAGAAGATGACATTCCCGGCCGCCGCCCCGAAAAAGGCGCCGGTGAAGAGGACGTAAACCGGAAGGCGGGCGCTGCATGACATCAGCGGTATAATCAATATGGTCAGAATCCGGTCGCGCGGTGATTCGAGCGTCCTCGTAGACATGATCGCCGGCACTCCGCAGCCGAAACCCATCAGCATCGGGATAAATGATTTGCCGTGCAGACCCAGGAAATGCATCAGCCGATCCATCAGGAATGCGGCGCGCGCCATGTAGCCGGAATCCTCGAGGACCGATATGCCGAGAAACAGAATAACGATATTCGGCAGAAAGACCATAACCGACCCGACGCCGCCGATTATTCCTTCGATGACGAGATTCGAAAAGGCCCCCGCCGGGATGATGCCGGCCATCAGCCCTTGAAGCATGACGACGCCGCGGTCGATCCATTCCATCGGATATTGCCCGATCTTGAATGTCGCCTGGAAAATCAGCCACATGATAACCAGAAAAATCGGGTAGCCTAAATACCGATGGGTCAGGAGATTGTCGATATGCTCCGAAAGAAGCATCCGGTCCTTCAGCGGCTGTTTCATCACTTCACGGACAATCCCCGCCACATAACCGTAACGCCCTTCCGTGATAATGATCTCCGGATCCTCGTTAGTGGTCGCCTTGATATGATCGACCGAATGCTGAAGCTGTGTGACCAGAGTCGGGCGCTCTTTATCGGACGGGATACATCGTTCCCTTATTTCCGGGTCACCTTCGAGCAATTTGATGGCCAGCCAGCGCGGGTTGCCGCACCCGCGGCAGCCGTGGCAGCAGTGTTCCACCTCATTGGAAAGGGTCGTGACTACATCATCGAGCCTGGGCCCATAGGAAACCGGCGGGTGGCGATGATGCATGCGCCGCCGATGCTGCTTACGGTGTGATTTATGATTATCGTTACGGTGTTTCTTGTGATGCTTTTCATCATGCTTATCGTGATTATCATGACCGTTCTCGACCATGGCGACGGCGGTCTCGAGGAGATTGTCGATTCCCTGGGCCCGGCTGCCGATGGTCTTGACCACCGGTGCACCCAGAAGTTTGGAAAGTTTTTCGATATCGATTTCGATGCCGCCCTCGAGCACTTCATCCCACATGTTCATATCGAGAATGATATCGACACCCATCTCGATAAGCTGCATGGTCAGGTAAAGCGAACGCTTAAGGTTGCCGCTGTCGATAACATTAATGATAAGATCGGGATTTTCGTTGATGATGTAATCGCGGGCGACTTTTTCATCCAGCGAGTAGGCTGTCAGGCTGTACGTTCCGGGCAGATCGACAAACATGATATCATAGTCGAGATACCGGCGGTGCCCGACTCTCTTCTCGACCGTAACACCGGGGAAATTGGCAACTTTTTGCCGCGCTCCGGTGAGACAGTTGAAAATGGAGGTTTTCCCGGAATTGGGATTTCCGACAAGGGCGATCTTTATCTGGCGACGCTCATCCACAGTGACCTATGACATTACCTTTATTTCGATCAGGGCGGCTTCCGCCCGGCGGATACTGATATGCCCGTTGCCCAGCGAGATTTCGAGGGGATCCCTGAGCGGCGCCGCCTTGACCATTTTTATCGTTTCCCCGGCGCGGATGCCCAGATCAAGCAACCGTCTTCTGATAGCGCCGCCGCCTGTAATGCGGACCACTTCGCCGCTCTGTCCCGGTTTCAAATCATTCAGACTCATTAATCGTTCACTCCGCGCCTGTGTCATTTCCTGCGTTCGCTGTCTATTATCGCCAGACATTTTTCCTGAAGAGTCTTGTTCCGCATCGGGCAGCTCTGAATCACTTCCATAAAATCCACCAGCCTCATAATCGTGTCGGACTGCATGGCATGTTCCATGCGGCAGGCTTCCTGCTCGGCCAGCTTTTGCGGAACCTCGAGGATATCGATCAAAAAGGTCTTGATGGCCCGATGCCTCTTGTATATCTCCGAGGCCTTCTTTTTGCCGGCCGGGTTGAGATGAATCTTGCCGTAATGCTGCTTGCTGATCATCCCGCTCCGTTTGAGCCGGGTCACGGCCGAAATGACGGTCGGCAAGGTCACGCCCCGCTCCCTGGCCACATCGGAGACGCCGACTTCCCCGGTTTCCTCGGTCAGCCGGAAAATGGTCTCAAGATAATCTTCTTCCCGCGTCGTTAGTTTCATAGCTCTAATAATATTAGAATACTCTAACATTGTCAACAGGTAAAACGCAAAAGCGGACCAATTTGATGAAAATTTATGAAGGAAAACGGACGATTTTAAGCTTTAGTTTATGTCATTACATTGCAATGACATACGGGACATCCATGTGGGACATATCGTCGGGGTAGGGCAGGATCCGAAGCCCGTCATAGACGGGAGAGCGATCCTGCCGTCGTTTGCGGAATAAATTGGGCTGAATCTCCAATTATCCATCAATCATCTTCTACTTCAGAGCCCGCATCCTCGTCGTCCACCTGGTCGTCATCCGAAACAACCTGCCGGGTCAGAATTTTGCCTGAATCATCCAGAACCACTTCGATATTTTCTTCTCCATTTTCAAGCAAAGTTTCATATTCGACGACTTTCCCGCGGCTAATTTTCTCGGCTTCCCTGATTTCTCCCTTCGGATACTCTTTTTTCAGGGACATCTTGATTACATCCGGGAGTGTTTCCGGCAGAATGGACTCTTCGATTTCAAAAACGGCGCCGTCGGCATTATAAAGAATATCGCGCTCTGTTTTGCCGTCAATGCTCTCTATTTCATAGTAATCTTTGCCGTCCTTGGTTTCCATGCCTACACTCTTTACTTCACCCTTCGGATATGCTTTCTGAAAAGCCTCCATGACCGCCTTGGGCGCGGTAACCTTTTGAGGAACATCATCCTTTTCCGCCGCCAAAAGATTGCCGATTCCGAACATCAGCAATACGGCCGGCAACAGCGCCAGCAGTGCAAAAATCTTTTTCATGACCGCTCCTTGATCTTATTAATCATAAGATAAATATATCTGCCCTTCCCATGAAAAGGCTGACAATTTGCTTTCGATTGTATAATATATTAAACGTATCAGGAAAATCAAATTGATAGTTTTTTCGAGCACAGTTCACCGATTAAAAAGCAGGTCGGTGTTCCGTCCGGGCGGCCGCAGCAAATTTATTTGGGGCGGAGCGCTAAAGAAGATGTGTTTAAACAAGATTATGAAAATCATTTGTCTGAACGACAAAACTTTAAATTGCAATAATGAAATTAATTTTGTATTTTTCACAAATGGCGGTGGCCAAAGTTGAAGTATGACAATAATGAAATAGGCTTTATATTCCAAGAGGCTGCTGAAAGCCCCGTGTTAAACCAATTATGAACGGAAATTGTTTTCAATTGTCAGCATATTCCGTAAATATTATTGCAAATATAAATAAATTGGTCTTCCCCTAAAAAAATGGACACATAGTTAAGATAGGGTAGCCGCCCGTTCGAAGTCAACTGGATTTTTAAAACCCAGGCTCGAATGACG
>PGXB01000038.1 GCA_002838945.1 candidate division Zixibacteria bacterium HGW-Zixibacteria-1 | reverse complement strand
TCGAATCCCATTGCCGTCGCTTCATGACTGATCTCCTTTGTGAAATCAGCCACAAGATACTCTCTTAACAATCCTTGTCAATTAATGGGGAGCAGTATATTACTTGCCCCTTTTAATTTACTAAAGATATATTGCATAACCCATAAATCCCCCGAAAATGATTACAGCAACTGAATCGACGGAACCCCGGAACTACATCCGTATAATATCTCTTTATTCCATATTTATTTTCCGACTCGTTAAAGATAAATAAAGATTGCTGGTTCGACAATAGATAATTTAAGATAATTATGGCGGATTTTGTGTAATTAATATGCTGGGAGGGGTGGCGGGAATCTATGGCACGTCATGCCGCGCAAGAGGTTACATCATAAGATGACAAGTAAATGGCGGGTTGTTGGATTCACCTCCGGAAACAATCGTTAAAATAAACCGCTTTATCCAAAAATAGTTGTAGGTATTTGGCAAGGCACAGCGTATAATGAAGAAACCAATATTAATTTGAGTTCAGCCTTTTCGTAGTCTTGTCCTAAATCCACAACTCTCCGCTAAAGCTTAATCTCGAATTGATCGCGCGATGATGCGCAATTAATCGTTTATCTTGAAGTGTCCAACACCATAGAGATGAAGTTGTCTTCAAGATAAGCAAATTCGGAGTGTAGGATGAATATCTACATCGGCAACCTGTCGTTCGATACGACAGAAGATCAATTACGCCAGGCCTTCGAGGGTTATGGTGAAGTTTCAACTATCAACATTATTTCCGACAAGTACACCGGGAAGCCCAAAGGTTTTGCGTTTGTGGAGATGTCCGGAAAAGACGAATCCAACGCTGCCATCAGCGGCCTTAACGGTCATGAGCTAAATGGACGGGCGATGAATGTCAACGAGGCGAAACCGCGCGCGCAGAGCGGCGGAAGCAGCGGCGGCAACAACAGCGGAAGCAACCGCTATCGTAAGCCGTACTAAAGGCATGTTTTGAAACCTGTGTCGTTTTCGGCGCGGGATCAGATTCAGAGGGAACCGGCTTCAGGCCGGTTTCCTTTTTTTATTTCCGGTTATTGATAAGTTTATTTATGTGTGAAGTGCCGGATACCGGTTTGAGCATCAAGCGGCGTCGGCGCGCGGAAAATATCTGAGCGCATTGTGATTGACAAGTATATAATAGTTCATCAATAATTCTGTCTGCTGGAGATTGCATCCAACAGCTATTTGGTCTATTAGGTCACATTGAGTTGGTTTTTTCTGGTTCTGATTAAGTATTGGATGATTCCGATCCGCCTTTTATTCTATCATCAATGTAACCGATCTGAGCAACAATACCATTACTGTTTTCCTCGATTGTCTTGATAAGAGCTTTCTCGGCGCTCTCGATCCGGGCCAGGCCCGATGCACTCAGCGTCTGTAAGGACGTTTTCATGTCCTCGAACTCCTGCTCAAGCAATTCCTGCAATGCAATAATTCGGGAAGATTCAGCCTTTTCAGCCAACTCGCGTTGTTCCTCCAGCCGGTGATTGAAACGACGTGATTCCACCAACCATGAGGTTCGCAGGAGGAGTGCATAGGCCACCATCAGCAATGTAAGACCTAGTGTTACTCCAAGCAATATCACGCCCAAAGGGCCTTCAACAGAAAAGGCCACAAACGATAGAGGCGTCGGGATAGTCAGTACACTCCAGTTGGCGGCGGTGAATATTGCCAGTATTACTAAAACTACTGTAATAATTACAAGAACAATTCTCACTTTGTTTTTCCTTTCGTTGGAAAGGCATGAGGAATGACGACAACGGGGAGGTGCGACGAATGAAGTACCTGTGAGCTGATCCATTCTTCCAACCCAATGCCTGCACTCGCCCCCATAATAATCAGCGCATATTCCCCGCTTTCTGCAACCGAGATTATAGAATCGACTATATTACCGCGCTGGACGCGTGATTGAACGTTAATTCCAGCCTTATTAGCGGTCTCCACAAACACGTCAAACGCTGCTTTCGCATTCGGCTCCGGATTAGTCCCGGAGTACACATGCAAGACAACAAGATCAGCGCTCAAATTGTTGGCAATGCGCACAATATAATCAGCTGATTGTTTGGCCGGTGGAAACCCGGCGGTTGGTACAAGAATCTTCATAATAACTCCCTAAATATGTTATCCAGACGGCGCACAATTATCGCGACCATTGGAAACCCAGCACAACCCGGTTAAGATCAAACAGATCGATAATCTGATGCTCAATAAAAACAGCAGGGTTTCCTATGCCGCGAAACAGGCCCGCTTTTCTGGGGTCGATGCTGATACCGTAGGTGAAATTAAGAACGCCCTCCGTATCTCTTTCCGATATATCTCCACCGAAACCAAGCACGCCAAATCCCATGCGGGCATAAGGAACAATTCGATAGTCACCACTTTCGATGTTCGCTATAGCATACTCGACGTTCATGACGGCCATTACCGAGACGCCGCCGCCGCCAAGTCCCAGGGCGAATTCCGGTACAAGTCGCAATCTCTCTTCTTTAGCCGTAATCGGCCCAATATCCAACCGGCTCCCAAGTATGAATTGCTTTGGTTTTTCCAGACTAAAACCAGTATATCCTGACGGCCGCAGATCAATGAAGTCTTTTTCCGCCGGCGGCGTGGTGGCATCGAAATCAGATATCGGCAGCACCGTTCCAGCTTTACCTGTTGAGTCCCGAATTACTACATACTGCGTGTCAGGTTTGATTACCACCGTTGACGGTTCTTCGCGCGGGATGATCTGAGATGAAGGGGCAGGCTGCGTAACAATTATCGAAGGAGGCAGAATGGTTTTATTGTCCTGACTCTGACCATAGCGCCTCATGAAATCTTCAAGCGCCCGCTGAAAATCATCCTGACTTTTTGTCTGGCGTATGACCTCGAGCCGGAGTTGATCCTGCAGCCGGGCCGAGTCGATCTTTGCCCTATGTGATGAGACTGAATCCATGTGAATCGCTAATGTCGTCATCATATTCTGGAGATCAGTCTGCGTGATCTCCTTTCCGGCGCCTTCAGATTTTGCTGCCAGCGCCGCCGCAACCTGATCGGCAATGGCCTGCTGAATCTTCAGCGCATTCACACTATCCGGCTCAGGACTCACGGTAAGTGTCTTTTCCCGAAGCAGCGAGTCGAGACGCTGCCGCTCCTGCTGAGTTTTGGCAAGTTCATCTCTCAAAGCAGTCAGCAAAGAATCCTCTGCTGCTGCGACACCAGTTGTCTCGGTCGCTGGTTTTTGAATTGCCTGCGGGGCCATTTGCCCGGCAAGCATAGCGCCTATATCCGATGTGAGTTTGTTCAGCAGAGAATCCAGTTCGCGCCGCGAGACGGGCGCATCCTCACCCGCGGGTGCCTGAAGGAAAATTTCGGCAGGAACTATTGCCGCCGGTTTTGCCGTTTCACTCACGATCGTGTCAGCTTTTGAACGGCGTTCTTGTTCCGCACCACCTGAAATAGAATCAATTTTGGCGGTCTCAATTTCAAACTCGCCTTCAACCGTCTTCTTCCAAACATCACTTGAAGGAGTTCCATATCGAATATATACTTCGCCCTCTAAAGGCACCGGGATAACAATATTTTTATCGGAGACATAGCCGGTTGGCGTGCGCTGCGCGGGCGGCCGATCCACAACAGTTCTTGTATCATCGAATACAAGTTGTTTCATCGTAGTTGCGGTTGTATCCTGCATCAATGACGTGGAGATGATACTGTTCGGCAATGTCTGAGGTATTGTCGGTCGCTGCTTCGTGTCGCTCCCGCGGCCGCCAATACCAAACACCAAAGCGCCGGAGAGGAGCCAATTATGCCTGATTTCATCAGTCCCTGACACGCGATCGAGCCGCCCTTCACCATACATGTAATCGCGCACGCCTGCATCGAGTTGAATGCCATTAATAATTTCAGCGCGGATGCCCGCCCCAAGAATTAAAGCGGTCCTGTCGTCGCGCTTGTTACCTTCATTATCGAAATAGTTTGACAGGAAATCAAACTGACCGGCGCCAATGGTAACGTAAGGTTGAGGACCGCTTTTCGAAGCCAGATTGAAGCGGGCCTCACCGCCGTAACTTTGGAGGGGGCGTGTATCGCTCAAATCGGATTCCATTGCGTGCCAGTAAAAAAGCCCCCAACCCACATATGGATTAAGCTCCCCGCCTATCCGTGCCCCGGCAACGGTGACAGTATTCAGCCTGGAATCTCCAAAATCCAATCGGCCAAGAAGCGGTTCCAGCTCTAATGCGGAAAACGGGTGGAGTCGCTCTCCGGTTCTGACGGCACGGAACCTGCTTTGACCCAAGGCGTAATCAAGGCTTAAACCAACTGACAGGTTGTTGCGAATTTTGTCCGCATCCGGATCGAGGGGATATAATCCGCTTGTGGCGCCTCCCGGCGCAAGTGAGTACCGGTCGAGACGAAAGCGATTCATCTCGATCCAGGCCCGCGTACGCACGCGATTTGATAATATGTAATCAAAACCACCGCCGAACCGAACGTCGATTTTCTCCGAATTGGGGCCGGTCTCCGGTTCAAATCGGATGACACCGCCGCCGACCCTGACAAACGGCGCAATTCGCATCGAAGGCCACCGTATCAGCAAGTCACCACCAAATCGCCTTACCGTTACCCGGTGATCAGGAATAGTGCTGCCAGCCGTATCGATCAGGTCTATTTCAGAAAATGTTGTCCACAATTTACCGCTTGTCAGATAGGAAGCCTCCAGACCGATTAGCGGGCCGAAGTCAATGCCCAGTTTCCCCCCGTAAAAGAAGCCATCTTTCAATCCCAAGCCATGGTTCCAGGCCATTCCACTTCCAACGGGCGATAGCGTGTACCTAATTTCCTGGAAAAATCCCGTCTGGCCAGAAGCAGGGTGGAAAAACACCGAGGCCAGAATCAAACCGACTAAAGCTGATTTTAATAATCTCCGGCGCAGTATATAAAACACACCTGCGACCCTGTTCGCTAATGCACTGGAAAATCTACTCATATAAGATAACTTTCTTTCTCGTTTCCAAACTTGAATAAATACGACCATTAGTGTTAGAGGTGACGACGCCTTTATCTCCTGATTTCGATGGTAGATGAAACCGGCTTGGATCTGGAGCCAAGCAACACTCCGAAAAGGATTCTAAGATCGGGCATGTCTGCGAAGCCAAAACGGACTTCCATGTTGTAATCGTTCTTACGCCCCATGGGAAATGTAAGACCTGTTACCACATTTAGTCCGATTTCGGTATCACTTCCATCCTTATTCACATCCAGAACCGCAATTGATGCCCCCGCCCCGAAATACAGACCGGCCGGACTACCCGGAGGCGCAAACGAAAGGAGATGAAAATCGGCATTAACAAGGTAAGTTGTCATCTTATCACCAAATCCGACGTCAAAGCTTGGTGCAAATCGCATAAATCCGAGAGTCTTGCCAAGTATTGCCTGGGTTCCGATTACAAACTGATCAGGATTAGTGCCGTAACCGGCACGCAGCCCGAATCCTTTACCCGTGGTCTTTTCAGTTGTCTGCGACCACGCCGGGCTGGTTAGAAAAAAAATAGCAAATGCAGCCAGAAAAATTAATAACACAGATTTCATAGGATTGTCCATCCTCCCTTTATAATAAATTATGACACTTCAAATATACGTTGGGATTTCGAAAATTCTTAGTTCTTTTATTTTCCGGTTCATGCTTTTCCATTATTGTAAAGTGTCGGATGCCGGTTAGGGCATCAAACGATGCCGGCGCTCGGGACGCCGCATGAGGCACATGTCTTTTCTGTAGACATGAGATAGGCGTTGGGATCATGGCAGATGGCACCGCCCGGCAGCCAATTCCAGAACTCGCCGAGATCCCGGCGGATCGTTTCCACAAAGTATTTGGGAATCTCAGTTGTCTCCTGTTCGAAGAAACTCCGGAACTGCCGGTCGGTTTGCAATTGCCGCCGCATCTCCATGAAGTATTTGATACGCCCGAAACGTTCCGAGGAAAACCCGCGAACGACATTGAGCCATCTCGGAATCGTCTCGCCGTTGGCCAGGAACCGTCGAAATATCAGGCGGGGAGAATACGAGTATTTGGTCACGTCGATGAGATAATCATAAAATTCAAGCCATGAGTAATTTTTCGGCTTGATGTTCATCTGGATGTTGCTGAGAAAATGAAAAGGAAACGGCATGACCCGATTGGCCCGCTGAAATTCGAGATTCAGCCGGGCCGCCTGGCCGAACGCCGAAAGCATAGAGTAGGCCGGAAAGGCCCCCGGACTGAGATCAAGAAACCGCTTGGTAAGTTCGAACGGTTCCGCTCCTTCGTCACGATCGAGCCCGAAAATGTGATTGGTTTGCACATAGGGGATATACTGCAGAATCATGTTGACCTGATCGGAAAGCATTTGGACCTTATCCATCCCTGTCTTTATCCCGGTTTTAGACTTCTTACCCATCTCGAACCATGATTCTATACCCGGCAGCAGGGCTTTGAAGCCATTGCGCTTAAGGCGTTTCACCCGCGACTCCGAAAGCAGCGACAAGGTCGATTCGGCGATAAAGTCGATACGACCGGACGGTACCGCCTCCTCTATGGCGTCCATGCAACTGTCGAAACGCACCCCGAAATTCGGATCATGCCACGCCACCCGCGGGCGTTTCAACTTGCTCAGCAGAAAACGCAGATCCGCTTTCACTGCTTCCGGATCCAACGGCTGGTAAGGTACCGAGGCATCGATGCAGAAATCACAGGAATAGGGACAACCCAGGCTGCTCAGGAGAGGGACGATCTTGATTACAGGCGCTTTGCGGAGAGTCTGCTCTATGAATTTCCATCGCTCTCTCACGCCCGGCAGTTGAACCGGATGATGTTCGGCTGAAAGATGCAGGCCGGCCGGCCGGTGCCGGGTGCAATCCCGCAGGATTTCCAGAATCAGGGTTTGGTCCGTGAAGCCCAGCACGTAGTCAAAGTACTTCTGGGCGTCCTGGGGGTAACAGCGGGCATGGGGTCCGCCAAGAGCAGTAACGGCGCCCCGTGATCGGAACAAATTGCTGAGGGCGTATGACAGCAGAGCCGCTTCGGTGAAAGAGCTGATAAAAACAAAGTCAACCTTGCCGGGCAATTCCCTGACAAGATTTTCGCGGCCGGTATATGTGACCAGCGTAACATCATGGCCCTGTCCTTCACACCAGGTGGCCACGACTTGCGGCATAATGCTGACGAAGTTGGCACCCATGACGCGCATCCACATCGTTCGCGTGGGGGCCTTGGCCACCAGATCGATAATGCCGATTCTCAGCTTGTGCATTGGACCTCGGTTTCATAGAACCCAAAAAGAGCCGGGTCGGCCCGGAATCAGCGAATGAAAAACATCGCTCCGGCCCACCGGGTATATCCGCGCCCCTAGGGCTGCTGAAATTAAACGATTTTACTCCGGGTTCGATACGATCTCTTCCGGAGCAAATCGTTTTGCCCCATAATATTTATACGTAATTTAGAATGTGCCGCGATCAACCAAAGGATTGAAAAAAGAATTAATTCCTAAGATTGAGATGGCGTCGATTTATCCCGTAGACTGGTGATTTAGGTTATCCCGCCATAGATCAGCCCAATCACGCCGAGCGCGATCAGAACGATACCGACGATAGTCATAGTCTTCATAAAAGCTCCTTGTCTGTCGCGTGCCGCGTCACATCACCCTTCGGCCGGAAATTATTCTGAATAGTACTGCCACAATGGCAATGACTATCAGAATGTGAACAAAACCGCCCAGCGAATAGCCTGTCAACAGGCCCAGCGCCCATAAAATCAACAGTATTACAGCTATTGTCCACAGCATAGGATTCTCCTTTCTGATTGCCCTGGAATCGCTGCCGACTGATGCATCCCCGACATCAGCCAACAGCAATCCGGCAACTTAGTCGGTCGAGAACTGCGATGCCTCGATCGCTAATTAGACATTTTCGCTTTTATTCGAACCGCATTTCCAAATCGGAATCGTCGGCCCGCCTGGATCTCACTTTTCTTAATGCCTCTGACAAGAGTCTAATGCCCAAAGGTCCAGCCAACAGTACCCTTGAAGTCAGGGGCGTCAACCAGGCCGAGTTTACCTTCTATAAAGAAATGGCCAGCCTGACTGCCGGCCGAACCTTTCCCTATGCCAAACTGCATATAGAGACCGAGCTCGGATGAGCTGCCGCCGTGCTTTGCCGAGTAAAATACCGGACCGACTCCGCCGCCCAGATAAGGAGTCCACGCTCCCCAGTCGGAGCGGAAGCGGTAATCAAGTTCGAAAGAGGGGGCAACCGTGGTCAGGTTTTCGCCAAAACCGACTTCCAAATTCGGGAGTATCATCAGATTCTCCGCCAAATCCCCGAAATCAATGTGGCCGCCGATGTGAATCTGATCGGGGTTGATCGTAAACCCGACTCTCGGTCCTACTCCGTGAAACCCGGCGGGGCGAGTACCCGCAAATGCCGTGACGCAGGATAACAATCCTATTATCAGTGATATGCCAATAATTCTTCTCATTTTTCATTCCTTTTGCAAAGTATTTAATACATTCGATGATTGACCATGTGTCAACATGCGCCGCTGCTATCTAACAGCGATCCTTGTCGATTGACTCGAAAAGAACACGATTTCCGAACCAGCCCCATAAAAGATGTCGTCCTTACCGGTGGCGGCGGACATGCCTGCGCCGGCAGCCGCACCGGCCGCGGCCCCAATTTCGGTGCTGCCTTTCCTGTCAATTATCTTGCCGATAATGCCGCCGACGATTGCCCCGCCTCCGATCATGGCGACCTCTCTGTTCGTATGCGACCCCTTTTTATTCAGGATCATGTCAGTACCCACATCGATCCAGTTCCCGTTTTCGTCCTGAATAGCAGTCAGACTGAAATTCAATTCAGCAGGGGTCTTGAGTCGACCGGACTCGACCACTTTGTCCAGTATTCCTACTACCGGGGCGCCGCTCTCAAACAAGGTGTGTCCATCTACGACAATTGGACGGGAGAGTCTGGCGCGAAATTCATCGCCCGATACGTGAATATCGGTATCGATCGAATCGACGAGGATGACGGCGATGGCCGTGCTTTCCGGCATCGTAACGTAGGTAGTCGCATTCGCCTTATCGTCAGCCGTTGCGTTGGTCTGCTGGTCGGTTTTGTTGTCAGTCTTGCAGGACGCCATAAAGAGCGCCAGCGAAACTAACAAAAGCAGACTGATTGACTTAAACATGTTTACTCCTTTTGAAATTTGATCTATTGTAAATGCAGATTATTGATTAAATCTTGATCTATTATCTTCGCCCGTGGGGTATGGCATAATTGCTTTCGCGAATTGGGTGATCGAAGAGGTTTTTCTGCATGAGTTTGCGGCCCCGATTCAGTCTGGATTTGACGGTATCCAAATTAATATTCGCAATCTCGGCTATTTCCCGGTAAGAAAAATCCTCCAGCAGAGAGAGGACGATTATCAACCTGATATTATCGGGCAGGTCTCTAATGGCCTTTTTGACATCATCCTTCGATATCGTTGAAAAGGGAACTTGACCGGTGCTGTCAATCGACTGTTGCTTTGCCCACCGGGAATACATCAGATAGCCATCGACCTCATCGGTGTAATTTATCGCAGATGACGGATTGGGGGATAACCAATGTTTCTTGATAAGAACATTTACCATTATCCTGAAAAGCCAAATGCGGCAACCCGGATCGAAACGGCCCTCATGCCATGACTCATATGCTTTGATAAAGGATTCTCTGACCAGGTCCTGCGCGTCGGATTCATTGTCCAACAGGTACATGGCTGTACGATAAATATCCTCAAGATGAGGGAAAGTATACTCTTCAAAGTTTTTATTTTCCGTCTTATTCTGTCTCATATCCCGGTCCCATTCTTGAGCCTGCTGACATGATTGGGCTGTGTCATTGTCTCCCAAATTCAACGCCGTTTAATCCAAATGGGTATCATAGTACGTTTTATGAGCTTTTTTCGGATACGACTCGAACTGCTTGGCGGCCTGCGGCTCGCGATTCTTTATCCCGCCAATAACGCGATTCCGGACCTCCAACGTGGTTATGCCCTCATGATATAGGATACTATCCGCCACTTTTTGAGCGGTTTCCTGGCTGATACCGGCGTTCATCATCGAATTGGCGATTTTGCCCGTGTGAAACTCGACTTCCAGGCCCGATCGTTTTGTTATGGTAAGCATAAATCTGTCTTCCTTTCTTCACGATACTTTTACTTCGCCGACTCCGGCGACGGCACCAGGTTACCACTGATAACCCGGTCATTTGTTTTTCTGGTTGCAGCTTGATCTTGCGCTGGGATGATTGGCAAGCGTGCCCCATTCAAAAGCCTGTCAGTGCGCGTGGGCGTAGTTGTCTGACCTGCGTTGCAGGTGCCGACCATACGCACCTTAAACGCAAATGACAATATAATATACGTAATTTAGATAATTGCGCAATCGGCCAAAGGATTGAAAAGAGAGCTAAACCCTTGGGATGAGTTATTTTCGCTTTGCCTTTGAATCCCCACTGTTTAATTTCCTGCCTGGGAGAATACTGCGGCAGGGGCATTAACCTGGTGGATCGCCCATCCGGTGAATCCTGACCAATGGCGGCTGGCCATGTCGAACGAATTTTATTAATACAGTACTTCCTGTTTGCGGAAGGTCATGCTTTCCATTTATAACATATCGGGACCGGAATATTAACTCGCCGGGAATTTCAAGGCTGATTATCTGGTTATCGACAGCCAAGACCTTTGCTTCTATCATATGGTTTACCGTTTCACTACAATTTTCCTGTAGAAATTACCCCTATATTAGATTGACCCGGTTCAATGCTATCGGGTGTACAATTCAGTTGGACAACTGTTACGAAACACACCCTCGGGCTTCAGCCCCATCCGCTCTGAGTCTTTACTGCCGCCCTTTTATGGTATGATTTGGCTAAGCGCGAAATCCCCGATGAAAAGCGTTATAACAAGGGCGGCCATAAAAATCTTGAAATACTTATCCATTTCAATACCTTTGTCGCCTCGACGCAGCGTTTCAAATGGTTCAAATCGCATATGTAGCTTAGCGTTATATAAATATATTGAAATGAAAGTCAGAGTCAATCGACCGGAAGATTGAAAATGGGATTAATTCCTAAGATTGAGACGATATTACATAGCTTTTGAATCTTCGCCGCCTGATTTCCTGACCATTCCTTCGGTAAGGGCAAAGCTGGCCAGCTCCAACCGGGTATGGAGAGCCAGTTTATCCAATATGTTATGGACATGGCTCTTGACGGTATGCACAGCCAGGTTGAGTTCTGAGGAGATCTCCTTGTTGCTCATGCCCCTTGCGATAAGATTAACCACCTCGTGTTCCCGCTTGGTCAGTTTGACCGCTTTCATCAATCGATCCGCTTTCCCGCTTTTAACGGCATACTCGACGATTTGAGAAAACAATGAGCCCGCCATCGGCGGCGGCAAGACCTTCTTTCCCTGGGCAACCGAATCGTATGCAGAAAATCATCAATGGTAGCATCCTTCAGGATGAAGCCGGCAACACCCGCCTTGACATATTCCACGACCTCACTCTGGACCGGAATAAGATCCGTCACCACAATCTCGGCCTTGGGATGTTCCCGTTTGATAAGTTCCGCAACTCGCAGGCTGTTCTGGCTTCTCAGGCCCATATCAAGGAGAACCACATGCGGCATGATTTTCTTCGCTTTTGCAAGAGCATCGCCATTGCCCGTTGCCGACACGACCCTGATATCCGGCTGTTCGTTGAGCATGGCCGAGATGCCCTCCCGCAGAAGGCGATTATCTTCTACCAAAAGCACCCGGATCTTCGACACTGATGATTTCTCCGCAACGAATTGTTGGTTAAACCTATTAAAATATAAAATGTCGGCAAGACACTGTCAAGCAGAAAATAAAAACAGGCGCATGATCAGGAAGTGCTTATGTTGCATACGTTTCCCCAATATTTGACATGCCTGTCTTTCAGTTTATATCATAAATGAAGAAAATAAACCGGGGCGTCTGCGGGGTTCAGGCGTATACATATATGGACTTATAGTTCCCAATTGACCGTTTCTCAAGCTTTGTCACGGCCATACAATCCTTGTCTAACCATTAATCAGGTGACGATAGCGCTATAACGCGCCCCAATTACCCTGTCCGGAGCCGATATAGATAAATGTGCTCGGTCAGGTACCAATGGAGAATAGTATGAAGATTTATGTGGGAAATCTATCTCGCGAGACCAGCGAATCACAACTTCGCGAGTCTTTCGTCAGATTTGGTGAAATAGCCTCGCTTAATATTGTAACCGACAAAGAAAGTGGCAAGTCGAGGGGATTTGCCTTCGTTGAAATGTCCTCAGATGAACACGCCCAAGCAGCAATCGACAGTCTGCACGGCAAGGAGTTGGGCGGGAGTTTAATGAGGGTGAATGAAGCCAAAAGAAGCTAAGTCAACGGAAAGCAACAGGAACAGTCAGTCTTAAGAATTATTGGAGTCTCGGTTATCGCCGGGCTCCTTTTGCTATCTGTACTGGGTACGTCGAGATTCTTGGATGACTAAAGAAAGGTACAAATTATGTTACCAGTAGCATGGATCATTATAGGGCTCATTCCCGGTTTTCTCGCGTTGACCTTAGCCACCGGGACCAGCCGACTTGTCCTTCAGAGGATTCTGCCAGGCAGTGAACAGTGCCCGGCAGACTATAACGACCGGGACCACACTGATCTCGGTCAATAGTCAGCGGGGATGTCACTCACGCTTCGGGGACTAGTTCCCTTTTCAATCGTTTGGACGATTGCGCATCCAGACGTTCACGATATATTGTGATAGCAATTGTTGCTTCCTTTGGTGGCGGAGAATTTAGTGGCCGATTTTTTTCGCTACCCGTTCCGCCAATGGAAACGGTCATATTGGCGTAGTGATCGCCGGAAAGGAAATACTCGTTTTGCAGAATGACTCAGCCAGCCCGATCATCAAGCGAATTGCGTTCATCGGCAATTACCTGCCGCGCCGATGCGGTATCGCAACCTTCACCACCGATTTGTGTGAAGCCGTCGCTGCCGAAAATGGGGGGACGACATGTATCGCTCTTCCGGTCAATGACACCGATGATGGTTACGAATATCCCAGTCGCGTTCGCTATGAACTCATGGAAAAAGACATTGAATCATATCGCCGTGCAGCCGACTTTCTGAATATCAATAATGTCGACCTTGTCTGTCTGCAGCATGAATACGGCATTTTCGGCGGTCGGGCCGGCAGCCACATCCTCGCTCTCATGCGCGAATTACGCATGCCAATTGTCACGACTTTGCACACCATTCTGGTCGAGCCGGATGCAGATCAACGATTGGTGTTGGAGGAAGTTGTGGATCTCTCAGATCGGCTTGTTGTCATGAGTCAGCGCGCCAAAGATTTTCTGATAGAAATTTATCATGTGTCTTCTGACAAAATTGATATTATTCCCCACGGCATCCCGGATGTGCCTTTTGTTGACCCGAGTTTTCACAAAGATCTGTTTGGAATCGAAGGGAAAATGGTCCTGCTCAGTTTCGGGCTGCTCTCGTCAAGCAAGGGGATCGAGAATGTCATCGAGGCCCTGCCCGCCATTCTGGCTGATCATCCCAACGTGGTCTATATGATCCTGGGCGAGACCCATCCTCACGTTAAAGAGATCGATGGAGAGGCATACCGGCTTTCACTGCAGTGGCTGGCTCGCGAGAGAGGCGTGGAGAGCAATGTCATCTTCTACAACCGATTTGTCAGTTTGGAAGAACTGAATGAGTTTATTGGAGCAGCGGATATATACATTACTCCCTATCTCAACCAGGCGCAGATCACCTCGGGTACACTCGCCTACACGCTGGGCGCCGGGAAAGCCGTCATTTCGACACCATACTGGTACGCCGAGGAAATGCTGGCTGAAGAGCGAGGAGTCCTGGTGCCGTTTCGTGACCCGCCGGCACTTGCTCAGAAAGTCATTGATCTCTTGAATGACGAAGCCAAACGTCATGCGATGCGCAAACGGGCCTATATGTTCGGGAGAGAGATGATCTGGCCACAGGTGGCGCGCCGTTACCGCGAGACCTTCGAACGCGCTCGGGCCGAACGTCGTCATTTCAGCAGCCCGGGCTTTACGGTCAAAGCCCTCGATAAACATCCCGGGGAACTGCCGCCTCTAAAGCTTGATCATTTGCGCAACATGACTGACGAAACGGGCATTCTGCAGCACGCCATCTTTACGATCCCCAACTATCATGAGGGGTACACCACGGATGACAATGCCCGTGCTCTTATTGTAAGCGCTCTTCTGGAGGATTTGGGTAATCAAGAGGCCTTCGAATTGGCCTCACGTTATCTCGCTTTCATCTGGTACGCATATAATGCCGAGACCGGACGCTTTCGCAACTTCATGACTTACCAGCGTACCTGGCTGGAAGCGAATGGTTCAGACGACAGCCATGGCCGCGCTCTGTGGGCTCTTGGCACTGTCCTGGGCCGTTCCCATAAACCGACGCTCCATAGTATGGCCGGCTGGCTGTTCGAGCAGGCCATGCCCGCTATTCTCGACACAACCAGTCCTCGGGCTTGGGCCTTTGCGCTCATCGGCATCCATGAATACCTCCGCCGCTTTGCCGGCGATCGTCGCGCCAGCCAGATCCAGGAGGAATTGTCCCAGCGGCTCCTGTCCCTGTATCAACGTTGTCGCTCGGATGACTGGCGCTGGTACGAAGAGGGACTTACATACTGCAATGCCGTTCTGCCGCACGCGTCGCTGATCTGCGGACAATCCGTTCAGAGTACAGCAATGATTGAAACCGGACTGGAATCACTTGCATGGCTGACCAACATACAGCGAGCCAGCAAGGGGGGGCATTTTGTCCCCATCGGATCCAACGGCTTTTATCCGCAAGGTGGTGAACGCGCCCGCTTTGATCAACAGCCCGTGGAAGGTCAGGCGATGGTGTCCGCCTGCCTCGAAGCCTATAGAATCACGCTGGACATCCGCTGGCGCAAGGAAGCCCAACGCGCCTTCGAATGGTTCCTCGGGCGCAACGACCTGAATCTATCGATCTACGACCCAACTACGGGTGGATGCCGCGATGGTCTGCATCCCGACCGCCCCAACGAGAATCTCGGCGCGGAGTCGACCCTCGCTTTTCTCCAGTCCTTACTGGAACTGCGCTTGGCGGAGAACACCTTTAAACCTATGGAGACGCGATCCAGATGAGCAATACACACCCCGAGCTTCTTCAACGTCACAAACTCAATCCGATCATAACGGCTGCTGACTGGCCCTACCCCGTCAACAGCGTGTTTAATCCCGGTGCCACATTGTTGGCTGATGGTACAACACTGCTCTTATGTCGCGTAGAGGATCGGCGCGGGCAGTCTCACCTCTGCGCGGCTCGCTCAGCCAATGGCGTGGACGGCTGGCGGATTGACCCACAGCCGACTATGATGCCGGACCCTGAACATTTTCCTGAGGAGATCTGGGGCATTGAAGATCCGCGCATCACCTATCTCCCGGAACTGAGTCAATATGCCATAGTCTATACCGCCTTCACTCGCGATGGACCAGGAGTGGCACTGGCGACTACCACGGATTTCCATAAATTCAACCGCTATGGGATTATTATGTCCCCGGAAGATAAGGATGCGACCCTGTTGCCGCACCGTATCGACGGTCTGTGGGCGCTGATTCACCGGCCGGTCAGTTCGCCCAGAGCGCATATGTGGATATCTTACTCGCCCGATTTAACACACTGGGGCAGTCACAAACTGATGCTTGAGGCTCGGCGTGGCGGGTGGTGGGATGCAAACAAGATAGGCCTCTCGTCCCCGCCCATAGAAACTCCTAAGGGCTGGCTGGTGATGTACCATGGCGTGCGGCAGACCGCCGCAGGTGCAATATATCGACTCGGGCTCGCGCTGTTCGACCTGAAAAATCCCGAATTGTGCCTCAAACGCGGCAGTCAGTGGATCTTTGGTCCCGAAGAATCCTACGAGCTGCATGGTGACGTCGGAAATGTCGTCTTTCCCTGTGGCCATACTATTCTTCCCGATGGCGACACCATCCATGTCTATTACGGAGCCGCCGACACGAGCATAGCTCTGGCCACCGGAAGTATTCTAACTATGTTGGATTGGCTTGAAAAAGACAGCTAAGATCCCGGGGATTGGCTTCGAGGCCAGGTTTATCGCGTTCGAATATCACACCGGGCGCCGGGCAATAGCCGGTGTTGGCGATGGTCGGGTCCGCCCTCTGACCGACGCGCGGAATTGTTGACGGATGAAAAACAGAACCGCTCAACCTGCGGACGGAGATGCTTCCGCAGCCATTGCCGGGGCATTGGCAGATAAGACTGTGCCGTCTATTGAACCATTTTGGTCCAAGTCTGATGCGGCCAAATTGTGATCGTTTTCCCTCCATAAAAGCGTTAGATTTGACACCAAATAGCATCATACAGGGTCATGTTCACTCCCTCCAATCGAGCCTTAAAAACCTCGGATAGTAAATGGTTGTGTCGCTTATGATCATCTCGATCGGCGCGTTGGTATTGTATGTGATTATTATATCCGCCCCCACGATTTCAGGGTGAGCCTTTGCCGCATAAATCATGATACCCGGCATTACCTTCTCAGGGGGCTCGTACACTAATCGCAAATCCGACCAGGGCCCGGTTATGGCCAGCGCTGTACGCATCATTATGTCGGCAGGGCCGAAACCTACTGTCTGAATCGCGAGATACTGGTCTGTGAGCGTGTCAATGACCACGGACAGTTCGGTGGCGCCCTCGGGGAACACCATGAGCGGCTCCGAAGCTAATTCCGAATTGAGTACCCAGGTAGATTTTTGCCCTGTCCACCATTGAATAGCACTAGTAGACCCTGTCACCACGCTGTCAACATGCCAACGAGCCAGATACATTGTATGATCGCCGGGCTCTTTGACACCAAACATATAAAGGTATGGCAGTTCAATTAATGTAGCTGCCCCCAGCATCATCCCATATTTATTCTCAGGCAGTTTTAATGGCGATATAGTCCACTCACCTGGATCTCCATCAAGATCGCTTACAAGGAAAGCAGCATGTGTGGAGTGCTCACACGGTCTGAAATCGAGACCGGAATCGCTGGGGCAGACATGCATTAGAAACACTACGAGGAAGCTGTCGAGTCTCACGGCATTACCGGGCCAGTACCAGCTTGTGTCATCGCCGGGGAAGAAAGCTCCTGGGGTATCTCTTGTTCCACGCCAGAAAACTGTGAAGTCGGCGGTTGACGGATCGTAACCCTCTTGAATTCCAAGACAATTTCGGATCATCTTAACGCAGCAGTAATCTCTGTTATAAGGTGGTTTCACACCAATGTAACTATCCGCAAACAGCCAGAGTACACGACCTTCACCCAAGTCTACTGATGACGCACAATCACCACCGCGCCAGTAAGGATCAGCATAGAACATTCGCTGGCTTGACTCCCAGGCTAAGCTTGTGAAGTCCTGAATGGATTGGGAGACCTCACCAGCTTCTGTGTTCGTCGACAAAACGTTTGCCAACAATACTAGAATGGCAATGCTTGCGCGAGATGTCAGCGGTCTTGTGCTCATGAATGGTGTCCCCGGCTCTTACGGATCAGAATGGCTTATATAGAAACGTGTGATTGTGTGATATCTCTCCCGGCGGTACAAACAGATCAGCCAACGGGATACCAGAAGCCTTGGAGAAATAAGCATCGGTCGCTTTGGCTTGCTCAAGGTATTTGTCACCTTCGGCTTTCTTCTCCTGGGCATAATTGAGTTTGGCCAACAGACCGAGGGCGTACGCCTTTAACGGCGCGATCGGTTTAGTCGCCAAAAAATCATTGAGGGCCGTTATCGCCAGGGGAATAGAGGTTCCTTTAGCTTGTTCATCCTGCCATATTTTCATGATGTGATGATTGGCGATGATAAGATAAAGAACCGAATTTGAAGGTTCCGCCTTCATAACTTCTTCAAGATATTTCACGCCCTGATCGGTTTTGCCTTCCCGGAGACATGTTTTCCCCAATTCTTCAAGCACCCGCATATTTCCCGGGTGCTGCTTTGCCAAATCCTTCCAGTAAGCAATCCGATCAAAGTCATCGGGCATCATTATGCAATGTCCTTTGCCCGCAAGAACAGGGTCAATGACCTGTAATCTCGCTTCGTATTGAGCCGCCTTAGCCGTATCCCGGCCCAAGCCCAGTTCTTCCGGCAACCCGCCGTATAGCTCAACAAGATTCAGCATTGGTTCACCGTAATCAGGTTTCGATTCGAGGACGGCCTCATAAGCGAGACAGACTGCCGCCAGATGTTCCTTGGCGTGTTCCTTATCGCTTTGTATAGGCACATAGGCCTTGAAGAATGTCACTTGGGCGGCAAAGTACCGATAGACAGGATTGCTGGGATCAAGCTCTACGGCTTTCTGAATTGATTTCTCACCACTTTCGATAGTGCTTTGGATATTCTTCAAATCTCCGGGACCCATATAGTAATACACTCTGGCAAGTTCATAGTACCCGGCGGCATCTGCGGGGTTTGCGGTGATGTGATCATTAAGCAAAGTTCTTGCCTCGTCCACCTTGCCGTCCAGCCGCAGTTGATACGCCTTAGCGACTGCGTCATCCGATTGGAGATCACCGCTTAAAGCAACACCACCGCATACAATGATGATTGCTACAGCCCCAAAGAGCCGAGCCAGCAAACTTTGCAGCAGATCATCCACTAGAAATTGAGTGAAACGTTTCATAAAAAACTCCTCTCAGGTTTTCAGAAGGGCCGGCGGCGGACCTCCTTACATGCGGGCTATCCAGCCAGTCGTTAGCGATAATCCGTCAGTACACGGCGACTCCAAATTGTTCCTACTTCTTGTCTCCAACTAACTTTCCATCACGATCAAATCTTACTGCATCCCCTCTTTTGAATCTCTGCCCTTCAATGGTGAAGTTTTCCGAGAGTTCACAGTATCTCAATAGTCCGTTTTCATAAAACACAGTACTGCCGTCCTTATAACCCGCTACCCAATTCAACAAAGCAGATAGAAACTGGAACTTGGCGCAAGGAATCCCCTGTATGATTTCATCTTGTGCCAGCCAGGCTGTCTTCAGTTGTCCATTCGGATGAAAACCAGTCATGAATCCGTCCTTTTCGCCCCGGCAAAGATGTCCCTGGATTTCGGTGTTCTGCTTGAGAAAGCACCAGTCGAGGTAACCATCGGAGGTTAAATGAACGACAGTACCGGCTGGAAGCGGCTGTCCGGATAGTGTGTCTTCGCGTCCTAATGTGCATGACGTCAGTTTCCCGTTCTGGTAGTATTCGACCGAGCCTACACAGGAAATGTCTTGAATTTCTACCACTTTCCCATCCGGTGCGGCTGTCATCCGACTCGTAATTGGTTCATTGCGACCACCAAAAATCATGGCCAATGTAAAGACCACTGCCGCGCCTGCTCCCAGAGTCCCAAAGACTCCAGCTCTGAGTCGGGGAGACACTTCCTCCTCCCGATCGCCTCTTCCCAGAAACAAGCAGGCTGATGCAGTTACTACTGGCGTTATGAAGAGCAACCATAAACCCGTACCTACTTCCCGAAAATCATAGAGATCGAAAGCGAAGATTGCCCCGGTTGCTACTGCGGCCAGAAGGAAAGCCATTGCCTTTGGGAATTTCCGTGCGAGTTGACCCAGTCCAACAATGATTCCCCCCACAACGATACCGAATATCGAGGCGACAGAGAACCCACCTTCAGCGATGATGAACAGCGCGAGGAACACCCCTACGGCACTAATTATCACAACGCCGGCCTTTCGATACTCGCCAACCATTATTAGCCCCGTGATTGCCTTGGCAGCGAGGCCGATGAAGATCAGCTCTGGCAGTCCGCCGGACGATTCCCCGCGCGAGGCTTTCCAGAGAGCGAACCCCGCAGCCGCAAGTATTATGACGATGAATCCGATGTTGCCAGACCGGGAATGAATAGTAAGTTGACGTTCATCGGCGTATTGCCTGGCAATCCCAAATTCATGAAGTGCAGGACGGAGCAAATAGGCGGCGACGAATAATAGCAATACAAATTCGTAGCCCATAACCGCCAGTGCTACGCCGACACAGCAAAGCCCACAGGCGAAGTAGAAAATCTTGTCTCGTTTAAACACAGTCTTTATCCTCCAGCAAAAACAGTTCTTCAACGGCAGTTTCGAGCTTCTCTGCCAGAAGAAGCGCCGGTTTCACTTCCTATTGCGAGCGGTTTCATCTGTTCTTTGCCTGATTCAGTTAATGTGTCACTTCGTACCTTGCGGTTCTGAATCGCTGTCGATTTTGTCCTGCCTGAAAAGGCACAGAGCCGCAAGTATCAGGGGCACACCAACAACCGCAGCCGTTCCAATCTGTGCCCAGCCGAGTCCTCTGCCGAGAATCACACAGAGCAGAAGCGCGGTCGCGGCAAGGATCACTATTCCAATCGGTCTGAAGTATTTCCCGGACAGCAGGCCGACGACAGCAATTGCACTTCCGGGAAGTGCATCCATCAGCTTGTCCTGAAATGGTGGACTTCCTTCCAAAAATCCAAATAGCGCTATCAGGAGACCAACAGAGGTTATGATCAGAGATGGTGCCTTTTGGAAATCCTTTACCAGGATCACATTTAACAGTGCTTTGGCAGCAAGCCCGATGACAATGGCCATAGCGAAGAGTTCATACGCATGGTTGTCTTCAGCTGCAAGTTTGATGGCCGCAATGACGCATGCAATCATCATAACGGCGAACGCAATATTGCCCGAACGGTAATGAATCGTCATTTGACGCTCATCGATTCTCTTCCGACCGACTCCGAGTGATGCCAGACTTGGACGCAGGAGATAGGAAGCTATCATGAGTGTCAGCCAGGACTGGTCCTGTGTTGCCGCGAATAGCCCCAGCGCCGCAACGAAGATGCCGCTCGCCCACCAGAATATCTGATCTTTCTTAAACATGGTCCTTCTCCTCCAGCACGAAAAGTTCTTCGACAGTAGTTTCGAGTGTCTCCGCCAGAAGCAAAGCCAGCTTCACTGACGGGGCGTAGTCACCTTTCTCAATTGAGACTATGGTCTGTCGTGACACCGAAACCATATCGGCGAGTTGCTGTTGGCTGAGTTCACCTCGCTCAAATCTATATTTTCTAAGATTCGTTTTCATCTGCGCCTTCAAGTGCGTTTGAATTGTTTGCCTTTATGGAATTGTAAATTATTATCGACAATATGTCAAGTAATATTTACATTGTGACAATAATATTTTACACCGGTAGGAAAAATCAAAACACAATTTCCGTGTTGTCGTCGTGACAAAATTGGGGCCAAAATGGTGTAGGATTGCTCAATTCTATTGAGGGATATAGACTTACAGAAAAGAAAGGATGAGCATAAGCCTGCGGAGTCGAGTTCAACGAATAGACGAACGCTTAACGATCATATCAAGCATACTCTTAATGTGCTTGGCGGATTCGAGACTCGGCTGCAGGGTCAGAGCTTTGTCGGCGGCAGAAATGGCCTCACGGTACAGCCCCACCTCGGTGGCGGTTTCGGCCAGGCTCAACCAACTCTCCGCCTGCGAGGAGTCGGCAGCGGTTGATTGATGGAAATACTCAAGAGCCTGTTCGGGCTGATTGATTCCCCGATAAAGATCGCCGACTTTCTTCAATAAGGCCGCTTTTTCGGAATCATTCAGATTGTCGCTCTTAAGGGCCGCGAGGGTCTGCAACCGGCCGGCCTGCATCCTGTAAACGGGCTGGTCTGTTGCGATCTGTGATGCCTGCGTCCAGAGGTCGGCGGCATGATCAAAATCACCCACGGCTTCATAGAGCATGGCGGCGTCGAGATAGGCATGAAGATCATCCGGTTTAGTCTTTGTCGATTGCTCATATAGTTCCGCGGCTTCTCGAAGCTTGTCCATATCGGCGGCGCCATCCGGATCGACATCGTTCCATAGCGCCAGTGCCTTATCGCAGCTTGCGGGGTGGGTTTGGGCATCAGTATCTTTTTCAATTTTCAAAGGTACGGTTCCGAACCTGTTATTGCGCCACTGACGAAGAAGCGTAGTATCCTGAAGAAGATTATGGTATTGATCATTCTTGAAGGAAAATTGGGACTGCGTCGCGGCCAGTTGCCCATAGATACGGGCGGCCTCTTCGATAAAGCCGTGATTTTCACATATACGGGCGAGATCGTACAAGATTGTCTCATTGCCGGGATTCAATTTGGCGGCTTCCCGATAAGTATGCACCGCTTTCGAAATTTCGCCCTCACTGTAGTACGCCAGTCCCAGCTCCCGCAACAATTCGACTGAATTCGGCTGGTACTGCAATTTCCTGAGAATACGAATTTTCTTAAGCTGCACCTCGATCGAGTTCAATATGCTTTTAGTCGGGCATAGTTTGCGAACCTCGAGGAATCCGGCGACAGCTTCATCAAGGCGGCCGGTTTCCAGATTGGTCAGGGCCAGGTTCATTCTTGCGAATGTGTGATCCGGTTTAAGCGCAATCGTTTTCTCGAATTCCTGTTTTGCAGAATCGAACTCCCCGTCCAGAAGATAGATATTGCCGAGCCAGTTGCGGGCGGTTACATCATCAGGATACAGACCGATCCTTTCCCGGAAATACCTTTTCTTTTCCGGGCAATGATTCAGCATGTGGGCCACATTGGCATCATTCAGGCCGGCATCATCGGATATCACCGCCGCTTCAGCGTACATGAGTCGATCACTTTTTAAAAATCCGACATCCAGCCGCGCGGCAATATCGGCATACGCCGCCATGGTACTCTCAAATGCCGCAGGAAGCGATTCGGATCGTTTCATGTACGGTAGAATCGATTTCCGGTATTTGACCAAATCCAGGCAATTGTTGATTCCTTCGGGGTCCTGTTCAACGTGGAACTGAGCATGAGGCATGTCATCCGTGCTGATTTTGTCGAAGCCGTCAAGCAATTCAGCCAGCCCGTCTTCACCCAGCATGAAGAAGCTAAGGAACTTTTCCGGCGTATCCACCCCGAATTCCGCCAGCCCGGCATCCTCGTACAGAGGTTCCAGCCTTTTGCTGAGTTCGTTGTAGTCGATTTCAAGACGCTCGGGTGTACCCAGCATAAGTACCTGGGTGGAGCCGTGAATCACCCAGAAACTCATGTGCGGGAAAACGGATCGGAAAGTGTTCAGGATTACTTTTATGGCGTCTCCCGGCAAAGGAATCAGCGCCCACTGACAAAAGACGCCGTTCGGTTCCAGCCGGTCCTTGACGAGCTGATAAAATTCCTGTGAATATAATGTCCATGAATCGAACATCTTGGGATTGGTGGCATCGGAGATGATGAGCGAATACTTGCGAGGGTTCAGAAGGAGCGCATTGCGGCCGTCATTGACGATTTTATGGAAATTGGGCTGGTTGATGACATCCAGGTTTTCCCGCGTGAAAGCTTCGGCGATACCGCCGATGTCCGGATTCAAATCGACGCAATCGAGCGATTGCACTACCCTTGCAGTGGCCCCCGCCGACATGCCGGCCCCGAACGCAACCATCAGAGCATCGGTCGGATTTTCATGCACCAGCGCCGGCAGCAATCCCAGCATCTTGAATAGCTGGACGTGCCATAACCTCGATGACGCCTCATTTACCGCATTGAGATGAAAATCTTTATAGCCGAGTTTTTTGAAATCATACACCAGGACATTGGCGACTTTGCCTTCTTTGTAGAACATGATATCGGCGTTGGGATGGGCGTTTTGAAACAGGCTCTTGAACAAATCCGGCGGCGCGGATAAAAACATCACCAGAATTATAACCGCGTAACCTGCTCCCCAGGCCGGACGCAGCTTCTTGCGGGCGCCTGACATCAGAGGCAGAAAACCGGCCAGCAGGTTCAATCCGGCGACGATTATAACACCCAGATGCAGGCCCACTGTTGGCAGCAGAATGAAACCGGCCGCAAAGGCCCCGATAATCGCGCCCACCGTATTGGCGGCATATACCGTTCCCACGCTGGTTCCTTCACGATTGGCACCCCGGCGGCAAATCTGAATCGCCAGCGGTACCGCAACACCCATCATGATCGTCGGTCCGATCATGATAACGGCTGTTTTGGCCAGCGTCAGGGCCTCGCTGAAATTGTTAAAGAGGGTGGAATGAAGAATCCGGAATATGTATGGTGTCGAATATGAAATCACGGCTATCCCGATCTGCAGCCAGATGAAGAGGCCGATTTGCTGCTTAATTTTCGAAAGGAAGCGGGCGTATATTAAACTGCCGGTTGCGATGCCTATCAGGAAAGTCGCCAGAATGGCCGTGAACGAGTAAACATTGTTGTGAAGAAAGAGATTCAACATTCGCGTCCAGAATACTTCGTAAGCCAGGGCGCAAAAACCGGAGAGACCGATGCCTATCAAAACCATCCGGATGGTCGCTTTGCCGTAAATCGATGCCTCTTCGAAATCATCATTGGCGGGACTGGTAACCGCTTTTGAACTGTCCGCCGATTCCGAGGCGGTTCTTCCGAGATACCAGGCAACAACCGCGACAGCCAGGTTGATGGCTACCGCCACCCAGGTGGTTTTCTGCATGCCCAGCAGGCGAAGCATGAAATAGCCGCAGGCAAAGGTGCCGATTACGGCGCCGACCGTGTTGAGGCCGTAGAGAAAGCCGGTTTGGTAACCGATCGAGTCATCGGATCCGGTGAAGCGTTTGATAAGAACCGGCAGAGTTCCACCCATCAGGAAGGTCGGCAAGCCTATCAAGACAAAACAAACCGCGAATCGAAACAGGTTCAGGAGGACGATATTACCCTCGAGGGCCGTATAAAGTCCGGCATACATGGGCGTTGCGATATCAAGGGCGAGGGGGAAGACCACGGCAAAGAGACCGATACCTGCTTCGAGAGCGGCATATACTTTTAGCAGCGGCCGAGGACGCCGGTCGATATACTTGCCGAGAACATAACTTCCGGCGGCCAGTCCGCCCATAAAGGCGCTCAGGACCGTGCTGGTGGCCATCATCGTATTGCCGAACACCAGGACAAGCAGCCGGGTCCAGACGATCTGATAAATCAGTCCGGAGACACCGGAAAATATGAAAAGCAGGTAAATTAAATATCGGTAATCTCGCCGATCATTCATTGTCGCCCCATGATATAACTTTATCGCCCAAAGAAACTTCACTTTCGTGCCGAATAATTTCGCCTAAAATAGCTATATTTCGGATAATATCAAGCGATTTCTTGCGGGAAAATGGACTGTTATGGTATAAGTTGGCGGCCGAACCCGCCGCTAATCCGTAATTTGTATTATTGAAGGCAATCGCGCTGCCACTGAAGCATGACTCAAGCTTCTAATTTGCTTTGTGGTACAAGGACTTACGTCATATTGTAACTACTTTTCTTTGATCTCAGAGCCATTGGCTATTGTCTTCGGATACTGAAGTCGTCCTTTTGTCAAGGCGCATGACATTAGAGATCATCCTTGAAGCGGTCGCCCGACAACGGCGCGAACGCTACGACCCTGTGGCTACGAGGCTTCCCTTAGCAGGTCCATTACCAGTCGGAAAGCCGTGCCAACCGCCGGGAAGCAAACCGTCTGGCCTATGTCAGAGCCCATGAGTTTCTCGCGCCCTTCCGCTGTGCTCAAATCCGCCCCCGTCAATTCGCGGCAGTTGATGGTCCCCATCTCGGTCTCGAAACGGCGGCGAAACTCCTGGGCCACCGCCGCCAGGCGCAGCCAGTCCTCCATGGTAGTGCCCCGCTCTTTTATGAGGCCGATGGCCATCACGGCACCGACGACGGCGCCGCAGACAGACCCCGTGTTGCCGATCCCGCCGCCAAAGCAGCCGGCGATCCGGGGAATGATCTCGTTTTCTATTTCAAATTCCTGGCACACGGCCAGGAGCACGGATTCCGATCAAACGTAACCCTGCCCCATGATTTGCATAGCCCGGTTTGGCTCCATGGTCTATTGTCCTTTCTGTTCGGCGATATATGGAAAGCCCGTCCACAGTTGCCTCTGCAAAAAAATTGGGGGTGGGGGGAGTCGAAATGGGCTGTTTTTGTAACCTTCAGAGACACATTAAATTACAGCGCAACTCGTTGATTACCTTGAGATTCCAATTTTTATTTAGTTTTATATGTTTGTGTCTGTTTTAGGTTGTTTTGACCTCAATATGGCACAAATATGGCATAAAATATATTGTGTTTTATAGATTATGTGGTCAATATTTCACACACTTCATTAAGAGCCAAAATTGCACTAGGGCGAGATATATGGGGTTTTAAGCGAACAATCTCATCTGCCTTTAAGTCAATGCTGTTATCACTATCCATTTTTTTGCTGACATAAAGAGCCGTCCCAAGCCTTTCAAGCTCAACGACTTTTTTATTGCCCAACTTTAGTGCTATTTGCTCTATCTTAGAACCATCATCTCCCAATTTGTCTGAATATTCTTCAAGGAGTGATTCACCATCTTCTGTCAATGCAAAGCTTGGCCCATAAGGATATTGTTGAGGAATTAACTTAACAACATCATTGGACTGCAATGAAACCAATAAGTCACTTAAATTGAAGGAAAAAGGCCCATGTTTATACAGAATAAAATCGAAGTCCGTATTGACTCCAATACCCTCCTGCAAAAAATACATAGTCTTTTGAACATGAGTCTCACCGCACCAAGACCCAAATCTTTTCAGTTCCTTTATTAACTTTAATACTATCGCACTAGACTTATTTGTCAGCATCTTCTTCCTCCAATTCAAAATTTATTAAATTTTCACGGTCTTTCGCAAGCCATTTTTTGGCTTCATCTTTTATTGATTTATCGATATAAACAACCTCATTTTCGGGAGTTGGTATATTTTCAATTACCTTTGAAAGGTTTAATGCATAGTCTGCCCGATCGTCATTTTGATAAACCAAAAAACTAGCTGGTTTGCCTTTAGCTGGCATATGGTAATATCTAACAAAATCTTCACCATATTTATTACGCATTGCGTTAAACACATTTTTAACGGCATTTTTATTTCGGCTCAAATCACTGGGATATCTTTGATAAAATACTCGTAAATGATCCCTTCCTATTATTCGTTTGGCATGTTTATGCCCCTTTTCATCTTTATTGCTTGCGGCATTATACATATTCATCATAATTTCATTATCGGTAATCATCATGTAATCAACAGGAATTGTTGGAAACAGCTGCCCATTTCTATTCTCTACAAGGAAATCAGTTAAATGAAGATCGTAAATCTTAGTGACTGGATGAAAGTACACTTGTGAAAACATGAAATATCTAGATAATAACAATGCCTCTGATGTTACAAGTCCGCCTTCTTCTACTCCAAGGGAAGGTTCTTTAGATTTTTCGCCATTGTCAGTTTCTGCTGGCGGTGTAACAATTCTCAGAGTATCAATTAGTCTGTAATGATCAAATTTGCCATGAACTAATCCAGAATGATGAGAATCTCTAAGAAGGTAATCCATCCTGTCAACACCAAAAGCATCACCAACAATGACTTCAGATAATAATATTTCCCAATCATTAAATTCTAAATCCTTTGCTTTTTTGGGGCCGATTGCCAGCTTAACTACATGTTCTGGTTTTATAACGAGAGAAACTTCGTTTTCTAAGATATTCTTTATTTCGCTTTTTTCGATGATTTCTCTAGTCATTCTTTCATGATCCCATTCCACTGGCAACAATTTATCTTCTGCTGCATGAGAAAAAGGAAGGTGACCCATGTCATGACAAAGGGCAGCAATTCTAAGTGTTTTTTTCCAATAATTGAGAACAGAATTGTCATTGAGGTCAACATCACAATCGGAAAAAAGACCACGAACTTCATCGCTTATTTTATAAGGGGACGTAATTACATCAAAAACCCTTCCAGCTAGTTCCATAACTCCAAGAGAATGCTCAAATCTCCGATGAGTAGCTCCAGGATAAACCATAAAAGATAATGATAGCTGATGTATATTTCTCAGTCTTTGAAAAGGAAGTGAATTGATAATTTTGCGTTCATCTTCATCAAACTGGATAAACGCATGAATAGGGTCCTTGACTTCATGTCTATATTTTTTCACAGCTTTGACCTTTTCTACAATTCTCTCAAATCAATAAAGAGTTAAGTTATAGATATTCAAATCACAAGTTAATCACATTATTATCACTTCGCAATATTTAAACATTTGCCACATATCTACAGCATATTAAGCTCGATTTTCTTTGCTTTTCTTCCATTATCGTTCTTGGATTCAAGCCACTTTAAAACGTCATTCTCCTTAAAGCGAACAAGCCTACCTAACTTCATATGCGGAATAAATCCGATATGTGTCCACTGATAAATAGTGGATACCTTTACGCCCAGGTATTCCGCCATTTCATGTTTGATTAATAATAGGTGGGAGGGGGCGGAATTGCACCGCCCGATCGCTCACTCCCATATAATAAAGAACAGCCTAGTATCAGCGTTGAACTGCAGACTCACTTAATGTTGAAAACGGCTGCTGACCAGCCCCTCCCAGGAGCGATGCTCCCACCATCAAGGACGCAACCATTGCGAGATTAAAATTCATGTGGAACTCCATTTCTAGAATTACACCGATTTCAATTGTCGGCAAACTCATTGCTTGGCTAAGCGCTCCAAAACATGGGCTAAAAAATATTAATGGAGGTGGGGGGAGTCGAACCCCCGTCCGAAAAGGGTGCCAGATCATCATCTACGTGCGTAGCCGACTCTTTTATTCTCGCTCCGATTGCTGCCGAGCGGCAGGCCACAACCGGCGCCAGCCTTTATTTTTTAAGTTTCCCGTAAAGGCGTTCGGTCAACCGAGC
The DNA here is from genome assembly GCA_002838945.1 of candidate division Zixibacteria bacterium HGW-Zixibacteria-1. Classification (NCBI taxonomy): domain Bacteria; kingdom Pseudomonadati; phylum Candidatus Zixiibacteriota; species candidate division Zixibacteria bacterium HGW-Zixibacteria-1. The sequence continues at coordinate 6,289 of PGXB01000038.1, read as the reverse complement.
CTTCCTGACCGTCGCTCCAGCCCGCCCGGAAAGGCGGCAGGCAGGTGGAACGGGTTACCTAATTATTAGTTAGGCAGCCATGGCATAATTGTATTCGCCATTTATATGGTGTACCGGATGTTTTTCGAGAAATCCGGAGTCCCTCGGCACGCCGACAATCCCTCACCAATCCCGTCGAAACCATTTCACCCCCAGGCATTTATGCCTGCTTTTGGCCTTAAGCAGGCATAACGCCTGTTTTGGCCTTCGGTCTGCCTTTGCGAGATTTTTCCCGAATTAGCATCCTTGAGCCGTTACCAAAGGCCAAAAGTAAACAGTTTTTTGTCAAAGATCAGCACTTCTATAACGTTATACCGATATAATCGGTTTCATATTCAATATAAATAACTACCCCGAAATGTCAATCGCCTTAATTCCAATACCCGATTTCACATTCAGGTCCGCCTAAACTGGCGGCCGCCTGATATGGTCATGTCAAAAATATGTGCGATTGTCGATTATTTAAATATTTTACACATTCAATAAATCAATCGTCTTAGGTTTAAGAGGGAAATCCTGAAATAGATTTCAAGAAGTCATTATGTCAACAGGAGGGATAATTATGAAAGGCCAAGTTGATAAAAGACTGGCGGTTATGCCGGTGTTGCTGATTCTGGCGATGCTGCTTCTGCCGCCGGACATCATGGCCAGAGTACCGGAATTCGAACCAAGTCATATCGGCAAGATTGCCGCCGACAGCACCACCGAACCATATGTCACGATCGGCGTCCACGATGTCGGCCAAATCGGCCTGACGATTTCGAATGTGGCCCAGATCGGGACGGGATTCATGGGGCAGAATATTCTCAATCCGGCTAATGGCCTTCCGGCTCCAAATTGCGAGTACCCGCTCGGAAGCGGGCTTCAATATCTTTTTGCCGGAGCCTTCTGGGTCGGGGCGGTTGTCGGCGATGACACCCTGGTATCGGTTGGCCATGATGGGTGGTTTCTGGTCAGGGAAATGTGGCCCGATGTCTGGCCCGAAGGCGATATTGTCTATCGCTCGATCAATGGGCCCGACGCCGAAAACGCCGTCTCCGAACAGGATTTTATTGCAACATATTTCGACACCTTAGTCGATCCGAGTTATGTTGACAATGATCCGATTGATGGGCCGCATGTACCGCTCAATATTCAGGTGACGCAGAAAAGTTATGCCTGGAGCGGGCCATATGCCGAGGATTTCGTTATTTTTGATTACAATATTGAAAACATCGGAACCGTGCCACTTGAAAAAGTATATTTGGGTATACTGGTTGATGGCGATGTGAGGGGAGAGAACTCCCAAATGGGTTTTCTGGATGATATTTGCGGTTTCAAAAAGACGGTTGAATCTCAATTGGGATGCGGTTTTATGGATACCATCAATCTGGCCTGGACTGCCGACAATGACGGCAAAGAAGACGACGCGGTCTGCCCCTTCGATAATAATTCGCTGACTTCTGTAACCGGTGTAAGCATCCTGCGAACTCCTTCGGAATCGGCCAATATTTCATTCAACTACTGGTTTTCGAATTATGATAAGAGTCTTGACTGGGGGCCGCGCCAACAGGGTACCATCTCAGATCCATTCCGGAATTTTGGTCCGGTCGCGGGCCAGCAATTGGGAACACCGATCGGGGATCATAACAAATATTATATCATGAGCCATCCTGAAATAGATTATGACCAGTTATTTGACGCAGTCGATCATACAGCCGAAGGGTGGCTGCCTCCTGCAATAACAGCCATGTCTCTGGATTTCGCAGATGGTTATGAAACCAGATATTTATTGTCTGTCGGACCGTTCGACATCGGGCCGGGGGAGATGCTTCCGCTGGCCTTTGCCTATGTTGCCGGCGAGAATTTTCATACCGAGTGCAATGCTTTCGATTCACTGTTCAATCCCTATAATCCGCAGGCTTACTCTAATTATTTAAACTTCACCGATATCGCCTTCAATGCGGTCTGGGCCGACTGGGTGTATGATAATCCCGGCGTCGATACCGACGGCGATGCATACCGCGGGAAATTTTTCCTCTGCGGCGAGGACACCGTTTGCTACAAAGGTGATGGTGTTCCCGATTTCCATCAGCCCGATCCGCTCGGTATCGGCGACCCGCCCGATAATGATCTGTTGCCGAAGGATTTCATCCTGCACCAGAATTATCCGAATCCGTTTAATCCTTCGACAAGGTTGGCCTTCAGCCTGACCCGGGCCACGGAAGTCAAACTTGAGGTATTCAATATTCTCGGGCAGAGAATAACAACTTTGATCGATGAATTTAGCGCGGCCGGTGAATATGAAGTTGCATGGGACGGGAGTGATGATGCCGGCCGGAAAATGCCCAGCGGGGTTTATTTTTACCGGATACAGACCGAGCGGGCCACTGCAGCGCGCAAGATGCTTCTGTTGAAATAATCGCCACTCTGGTATCAAACCTTGACGTTTGATACCAGGGGTAAATTAAAAATATTTACTCAACAGGAGCGGCCTTTTTTGCGGCATCATAGATATCTTTAAGCGGGATATTATTTTCGTCGGCTATTTTTTTGCAGTCGTCATATTCGGGTGCAATATTTTTGATCTGCCCTTTGTACTTACTTATCTTTACCCGAATATCACCATAGATAGTATTGACAGTTGTAATTTCACGTTGAAGTTTCATTCTTTCCACCTGATGCATCCTGACGCCGATGGTGGTGGTTTCCGAAAAGAGAATCGATATGATATCGTCGATGCGGTCATTATCGGCAATAACACTCAGAAGCACCCCCGGACGGCTTTTCTTCATGTAAACAGGGGAAGTATAAACATCGAGCGCGCCCTGCTTGAATAATTTCTCCGAGACATATTCGTAGAACTCCGGGTTCATGTCGTCGATATTGGTCTCAATAACCGTAACCGCGTCGGTTTCATAATCGCTTTTGGCGACTTCACCGATCATCACCCGCAACAGGTTGGGTATTTCCAGATCACTGGTACCTGCGCCGTAACCGATCTGCCCGATATTCATGGCCGGCAGATTCCCGAATGAATCGGCCAGGGTAGAAATAATCGCGGCTCCGGTCGGTGTGGTCAGTTCCTTTTCGATACCGGTTGAAAAAACCGGAACATCTTTGAGCAGTTCCACCGTGGCCGGAGCGGGGACAGGAATTTTCCCATGCCGGCAATCGACAAAGCCGCGGCCGACATGGATTCTCGAGGCATATATCTTCTCGATACCGAGCAGTTTGATGCCGATCACGCTTCCGACGATATCGATAATGGCATCGATTGCGCCCACCTCATGGAAATGTATTTTTTCTATGGTGGTATTGTGAATTTTGGCTTCGGCCTCGGCCAGACGCAGAAATATCTTTTTGCCCGCTTGTTTTATGTCATCGCCAAGATCGCTGTTATCAATAATTTCATTGATATGTTTTAGATGGCGGTGAGCTTTCTGTTCTTCTATTTGAACATTCACTTTTGTACCGGTGATACCGTTCTTGGTAACTTTCTCCGTGGTGATAGTGTACCCTTCGAGTTTGAGTTTCGCCAATTCCGTTTTGAGTTTTTCAATATCCAGCCCGGCGTCAACCAAAGCTCCCAGTGTCATATCGCCGCTGATACCGGCGAAACAATCGAAATAGATGGCTTTCAACTTTTCTCTCCCATCAGATTAATCAATCCGGCAAAATATCCGCCGCCGAAACCATTGTCGATATTCATCACCGCCACGCCGGGCGCGCAGGAGTTAAGCATCGACAGGAGCGGCGCAATACCGCTGAAACTGGCCCCGTAGCCGATACTGGTCGGCACGGCCACGACCGGTCTGTCCACCAAACCGCCGACCACACTGGCCAGCGCTCCCTCCATGCCGGCCACAACCACGATAACATTGGCGCTGAAAAGTTTTTCTTTGTTGTCAAGCAGGCGATGCACCCCCGCGACTCCTATATCATACAGCCGCTCGACCGGGTTGCCCATCACCTCGGCCGTCACCGCCGCTTCTTCGGCCACCGGGATATCCGAAGTCCCGGCGCTGATCACCGCAACGGACCTGTCCGTTTTCTTTTCGGGCATTTTGCCGATCAGGATAACTCTGGCGGCTTCATGGTAGGATGCATCATCGCGCACCTTATCGACCGCGTCGAAAATTTCTTTTGAAGCGCGGGTGGCCATGACCAGATGCTCGGATTCCGACAAGCGATTGATTATGGCAATGATTTGTTCGATGGTCTTGCCCTGGCAGAAAATTACTTCGGGAAAACCCCTTCTGATACCGCGATGAGTGTCGATCTTGGCAAAACCGAGATCTTCGTAGGGGAAACCTTTCAGAAGATGCATTGCGTGATCGACATCCATTTTGCCGTCATGCAAATCCTGAAGAAGCTGCTTTATCTTGTCTTTGTTCATTCTTGCCGGGTGGATCTGTTTTTCAGGACTTCATTCAGACTGCCGGATCGAAATCCCTGCAAATCCAGCGCCACATATTTATAACCGAAAGACTTCAATTTATCAATGATTTTCTCACGGATTGATTCATCGAGAAAAAGATTGATACTTTCCGGCGGTATCTCGATCCGGGCCACATCATCATGATCACGCACCCGCAGTTCCCGTACCCCCAATGTCCGAAGGTACTCTTCCGACTGTCCGATCCGCGACAGTTTTTCCGGCGTGATAACCTGCCCATAGGGGACTCTCGACGCCAGGCAGGGCGAGGCCGGTTTGTCCCACGTGGGAAGATTCAACTCTTTCGAGAGAATCCTGATCTCGTCTTTGGTCAGCCCCGCTTCTTTCAGCGGGCTGATAACGCCGAATTCACCCGCCGCTCTGGCGCCGGGGCGGTAGTCGCTGAGATCATCGAAATTGGCGCCGTCGAGGAGCCATTTGATTTTATGTTCGCGGGCGATTTCCGATAATTTCTCGAAAAGCTTGTGCTTGCAGTGATAGCACCGGTCGATCGGATTGGCCGTAAATTCGGCATCCGCAAGTTCATCGGTTTTGATAACGATATATTTCACCCCGAGCGATTCGGCAAAAGCGCTGGCCTGTTCGAAATCTCCCGGCGGTGTCACTTCCGAATGTGAGGTTACCGCCGTCAATTTATCTTTCAGCACATCGGCGCCGATTTTGAGAAGAAAGGTCGAATCGACCCCGCCGGAATAGGCGATCAGGGCGCTGTCGAGCGAAGCCAATTGTTTCATCAGCTTCTGCACTTTGGCCGCCAGCCCCTTGGGATGATTGGCTTTTTCCTGATACTGTTTTATACTCTGCATATCCTTTTCACCATATTAAAAGACACAATTAAGATACGGCTTTGAATCAATTTCGATGGATAATGATTTGATTAACTTTATTAATTAACCAAAAAGGTGAAAAGAAACTTATTTATTTGGAAAAATACTCAATAATTGGCCAAATTGAGGCAGACTGATATTCGGGATGTAGGCTCATTTCTTTAGACACTTCACGCATAACAGCAGCGATTTTATCATCATATTCAATTGTACATGTCATTAATGGACCTTGTTCAATATCTGTGGCATCAAATAGAAACTCAAGAACCGGATTTGCGCCCTCCATAGCAATTGCCCGCCATATAAAACGAGGCATTCTTTCCAAGAGGCATTGCAATTTTTTATTTTCTTCCAATAATGTCGATTTAAATACTTCTTCCTTTAAAGAATTTACAGAAGTGAGATATATATCCCAGTCCAAACTGCAAGTTAGATGGATTTTTTTTGCGAGCCTAAATACTTCGATAAGAGTATTCAAATTATTGACATTGTCGTGAATTGTCGAATATGGTATTCGTACTTTATGATAAAGTGGAATATAAAGAACATGAGGAATTGCCCGACCACTACCGATTGGTCCTGTATCCTCTTTATCTCTCCATGACGTGCGAAGTGATTTGTGTATTTCCCCATCTATCTCTATGGTTTCACCGTCAAATATCATCCTTGCGAAGGGGCCAATTTGGTCATCATGAGCATATATTTCATTTATTTTTGAAGAGCGCAGCATGAATCCATATTCGCCAACGGGATTTGCATTTGGCAAGCCAAGACTAAATCCAGTAATTGTGACAGCATGGGCACCCATAAATTCGGGTCGTTCTTTGGTCATATCCCAAAGGGTGACACATAATATAATGGGAATTCCACCGCGTATATATGCATAACATGAAGTTCCCCCGATTTAGTGGACACGGAGAAAGGATACTATTATTATGATTCTTTCTCATCCTGAGTCCCGAAGGACAGGAGGTGTTCAGATGTT